>JAFDFW010000742.1 GCA_019309605.1 Deltaproteobacteria bacterium
GCGACGTCGAGACAAGTTCGCCTGCCTGATCGACTGTCGCGGCATGACGATGGCGCACACGGCCAATCAGCGCCGGCGCCTTACCAACTGGTTCGCGGAACCCGAGCTGCAGCGTTTGTCACCCCACGCCATCGCCATGGCTGTGCTCTTCCGAAGCGCGTTGATCCGAGGCGCGCTCACGGCCGTGAATTGGATCAAGCCGCCGCCCGCGCCTGTCAAGGCGTTCGGCTCGGTCGCCGAGTCCGCGCCGTGGTTACGGGAGCGGCTCACAGAGGAAAGCATCAGCCTGACGCCGCGGATGGAAGACCTCCTCGCCGGCTACCAGTAGAGTGCGAGTTCTCACGCTTGATCTCATCGAGTTCGTTCGGGACCGAAAGGCTTGAGCCATAGGATCAGGGCTGGCATCAAGAGGAAGTCGGCGACGAGCGCTGCGGCGATGACGGTGGCTAGCAGGATGCCGAAGCTCTTCTGGCCGTCGAGGTGATGAAGAGCGCGCGGCCCACACCGTCCATCGACGCGTAAAGCGCCTTCTTGTAGTCGCCCAACTTTGCGAACTCGTGATTGTAGCGAGTCATCAAGTGGATCGTGTCGTCCACCGCGATGCCTATGGCTACCGGCGCAATGAGCAGGCGGTAGTAGTCGAGATGTACGCCCAGCCAACCCATGCCGCCGATTACGAGGATCACCGGCGTGACGTTGGGAATCATCGAGACGAGGCCGATCTTCACCGAACGGAACACCACAATCATCATCAGGCTGACTACGGTCAACGCGATCAGCGCGCCTTGGATCTGGCTCCACGTGATGTACTCGACGAACACGAGCCACAGCGCGCCGATTCCGCTCACGCTGAACGTGGATGCGCGCAAGGGCTCTTCGTCCAGATGGGCATCGATCTGGTCGACGATGCCCTGCAGACGGCTGGTGCTAGCCATCTTGCAGCGGAGTTCGAGCGTCGCGCGGGCGTAGTCGATGGAAAGGTAGTCTCTGATCTCCTCGCCGCCGGACATCTCGTAGACCAGCAAGTACTGCGCGACGAGCTCGCGGCTCTCGGGAATCTTGTAGTACGCAGGATCGCCGTTGTGGAAGCTCTGATTGATGTCCTTCATCAGGTCCACGAGCGAGTAAGTTTTCGTGACGAGTGGGTGGCGTTCGGCCTCGCGTTGGACCCGCTCCATCTCTCGAAGCACGGCGGGTTCTTTGATTCCGTCGGGCTCACCACTGTCGAACACGTAGACGATCGAGTAGGTGCCGGCCATGTGGTCGTCGACGAATTGAGTCGTCTGGCGAACCGGAACCTTTTCCGAGAACTCGTGCAGGAAATTCGAATCCACAGTCAGCATCGAAATCCCCCAGCCAGACGCGACGAAGATGACGGCGGATACGATGAGAATCGGATTTCGAAAGCGAATGACGAAGGTCGCCACCGAGTGAAGCGCAGCGCCGAGGACCTTGCCTCGCTTGGCGCGCGCGCGCTCCTTCTTCGGCGACGCTTGAGCGAGATCCTGCCGCCCGAAGCAGAGAAAGGCGATGAGAATGGTGATCGACGCGATGAACGCGGCGATGACGCCGGCCGCGCTGTAGACGGCGAGGTGGGCCACCGACTTTACGGACGAGAGCGACAGCGATAGGAAACCTGCGGCCGTCGTGAGGCTGGTGAGCAGGCATGGCGGACCCACCAGGTAGAGCGTCCGTCGGATCGCGTCGCGCCGGTTGCCGAGGCGTCGTTGGTAGATGTCGAGCTCTGAGAGGATGTGCACGGAGTCGGCTACACCCACCGTGATTAGAAGGGTCGGCATCAGGCCGAACATGAAGTCGATGTCCCAACCGATGAGACCGATGACCCCAACGGAGACCGCCATCGCAAAAGCCACCACCATGAAGGGGCCGATCACGCCCATCGGCCGCCGAAACACCAAGATCAGGCTCAGGGTGATCACGAGGAAGCTGAGGGCCATGAGCAGTGGCATGTCTTCCTCGAACAGAACCGTGTTGTACGTGGCATTGAACGCCACGTCGCCGGAGTGGAAGAACTCGATGCCGTCGTACTCGGGCCGCTGCAGGATGGCCTCGATCGCTTCGAAGCTGACCTGAGGATAGAGGTTATGGAGGCCGTCTCCCCCATCGGGGTCCAGCCGGATCTTCTCGACCGCATCGACGCTCGAGCGAGTCATCTCCACGATGACGGCGCCGAGCTCCCCGTCGGCGCTGACGAGTCCGCCCACGTACATAGGCTTCTTCATCACCTTGTCTCGGATGACGAAGAGCTCCTCTTGGGTTTCGGGGAACTCCGCAAGCAGGTCGTAGACGAGGATGTCGTCGGGCGGCGCGCCTTCCATGAACTCGACGTTGGAGAGGCTCGTCACCTCTTTGACGAACGGGACCTCGTCTTCGAGCGCTCGGGTGAGCTTCTCGATCTTGTGCATGAGGCCGAGGTCCCACGCGCCGCCTTCGGCCCGATACACGATGTACCCGATAAGCCTCGTAGGTCGGATCGTCGGTATCGAAGAACGCCGCAACGCTATTGTCGACGCGGGCGCCAGAAGAGAGAAAACCTGCAAGCCCCCAGACCGCGAAGCTGGCGACAATGACGATCCAGCGGTGGTCGTAAGACCAGGCGCCAACCGCTTCGAAGAGCGTTCCGAGCCCTGACATCGCGTCTCTTCGCGGGTGCTTCATCGTTGGCGCACCGCACGTTTAGGTGCTCGTCGCGCCTGGGTCAAGCTCAGTAGTGAAACTCGATATCGACTTTGATCTGAGCGTCGTTGCGGAAGAACTCTAGGACGTTGCCATTTTGCGGGATGTATCCGACGCCCTCGAGCAGGATCTTCCAATTCTCGCCGAACCGGCGTTCCGCTTCTGCCGAGATCAGGACCGAACCGTCTTTCACATCGATGAATGTGCCGATGAGGAACGCAGTGCTTCCGACGTCGCTGAGCGACAAGCGCATCCCCGTGAAGAAGTCGTTCTCAAAAACGATGAAAGTGTTGTTGTCGCGTCCGTCGTAGTTGTATTCGAGGATGAGGCCGATATCGACGATGCTTCCCCTCACCTGATAGAAGGTGTATTCGAACCCGCCGGTGACCGCGCCGAAGGTCGGGCCCTGGCCGCCTCGGACGATCGAGTCCGCTTTGAGTAACCAGCTTTCGATCGTGTACTGGGCGTCGAGGCCTCCTTGGTGGATGAGCTCGTATACCGGCTGGAGCACGGGGAGCCCTGCGGCGTTTGTCGTGGGAAAG
>JAFDFW010000743.1 GCA_019309605.1 Deltaproteobacteria bacterium
TGAAGGGCATCGTTCTCACGTCTGGCAAGCAAGACGTGTTCGTGGCTGGCGGCGATCTCGAGCAGATCGAATCGATGGGCTCCGGACCGATCGATGCGGAAGAGTTCCTGAAGAGCTCCGGCGCCGTCCTGGATCAGCTTCGGCGGATGGAGACCTGTGGCAAGCCCATCGTGGCGGCGCTCAACGGCGTGACGCTCGGCGGCGGCTACGAAATCGCCCTTTCCTGCCATCGGCGAATTCTCGTCAACCAGCGGCATGCGAAGGTCGGCTTGCCGGAGGCGGGCCTCGGCTTGATGCCGGGTCTCGGCGGCACGCAGCGGCTCCCGCGTTTGATCGGCGTCCAAGGCGCGCTCGGCTTGATCATGCAGGGCAAGCAGCTCGCTCCTGACCAGGCGCTCAAACAAGGTCTGGTCGACGAGCTCGTGGAGCCTCAGGATCTGATCCCCGCCGCGAAGAAGTGGATCGCCGAAGGTGGGAGCGCGACGCAGCCCTGGGACCAGAAGGGATACCAGGTGCCCGGCGGTGGCGCAGACTCGGTGAATTTTGCCCAGACCCTGATGGGCTCCAACGCGATGACCCACGCGGCCACCTTTGGAAACATGCCCTCGCAGCAAGCGATCCTGCAGTCGGTCTACGAGGGCCTCGGGCTTCCGATGGACCGCGCGGGCAAGGTCGAGCTTCGGCAGTTCATTCGTGTGCTTCAGGATCCGACCGCGCGTGCCATGCTGCGGACGCTCTTCTTCAGCCTCCAGGAGTGCCAGAAAGGCGTGCGCCGACCGAAGGACGTGCCGCGCTTCGACGTGAAGAAGGTCGGCATCATCGGCGCGGGCTTGATGGGGCAGGGCATCGCCCATGTATCCGCCAAGGTCGGGATCGAGGTCGTGTTACTCGACCGAGACCTCGCGAGCGCGGAGCGAGGCAAAGCGACTGTCGCGAAGGGCCTCGAGCGCCGTCTCAAGAAGGGGCGCACAACGCCAGAGCGCGTCGAGGGCATCCTGGGCCGGATTCTTCCCAGCGAGAACTATGCCGACTTGAAGGGTTGCGACGTCGTCGTCGAGGCCGTCTTCGAGGACCGCGACATCAAGGCCAAGGTCACCAAGGCTACCGACGAGCAGCTCGGTGACGAAGAACTTCATCGGCCTTCACTTCTTCTCGCCGGTGGAGCGGATGCAGATGGTGGAGATCGTGGTCGGCAAGGACACCTCGCAGGAGACCCTCGCCAAGGCCTGGGACTACATCCTCAAGATCAAGAAGGCGGGCATCGTCGTCAACGACAGCCCGGGCTTCTACACCAGCCGCGTGTTCGGCACCTTCATCTCCGAAGGCAATCACCTCCTGGTCGAAGGCGTGAAGCCGGCGTTGATCGAGAACGCAGCGAAGGCAGCGGGTATGCCGATGCCGCCGCTTGGGATTTCCGATATGGTCGGCATCGGCACGATGTACAAGGTTGCCAAGCAGGCCCAGAAGGACGCGGCGGCAGCGGGTGAGAAGTGGGCGCCGTCGCCGGCGCAGGCGATCATTGCCTCGATGATCGAAGACCACGATCGCTGGGGTGCCACTCCTCCTCCGAAGGAAGACGGGACTCCTCGAACGCCGGGCGGTTTCTACGACTATCACGAGGGCGGCAAGAACCTCTGGCCAGAGCTCGGCTCCGCGATGAGCCGCTGGATCGAAAACGCCGCTGAGCAGCCGAGCCTGGACATCATCAAGCGACGCTACTTGTTCGCGCAGTGCCTCGAAGCGGCGCGCTGCCTCGAGCAAAACGTCATCACCGACATCCGTGACGGGGACCCTGGCGTGATCATGGCCGTGGGCTTCCCGGCGTTCACCGGCGGGCCCTTCACGTACATCGACAACTACGGCGTTGCGGACTTCGTTCGCGATGCGGACGAGTTGGCTGCCCAGTACGGCGAGCGATTCGAGCCACCGAAGCTTCTCCGCGACATGGCAGCCGAGGGCAGCACCTTCTATTCGTAGGGTTGCTTCTCAGCGGTAACCCGCAGCCTGGAGGGTGAAGAGGTGGGCGTATTGCCCGCCTTCTTGCATCAACGTGTCGTGCGTTCCTCGTTCGGTCACTTGGCCGCGTTCGAGGACCACGATTTCATCCGCCATCCGCACGGTCGAGAACCGGTGCGAGATCAAGATGACCATCTTGTCTTTGGCGAGGCGCCCAAAGCGCTCAAACACGGTGGCCTCCGCTGCTGCGTCCATCGAGGCGGTGGGCTCGTCGAGGACCAAGAGGTCCGCTTCGTTGCGCATGAACGCCCGTGACAGCGCGATCTTTTGCCATTGGCCGAGCGACAGCTCGCGCCCGTCGTCGAACCAGCGCCCGAGCTGAGTTTCGTAGCCAGCGGGCAGGCGTTCGATGAACTCGTGCGCCATGCCCTTTTCAGCCGCCGCCTGCCATCGCTCCGGGTCGCTGAATGCGCGCACGTCCCCAACGCCGACGTTCTCTCCCGCCGGGAGCTGGTAGCGAACGAAGTCTTGAAAGATCACCCCCACCCGCTTCCGAAGTACGTCGAGGTCCCAGGCGTCCAGCTCGAGGCCATCGAGCAGGATGCGACCCTCGCTCGGCCGATACAACCGGGTGAGGAGCTTGATGAGGGTCGTCTTCCCGGCGCCATTCTCACCGACCAGCGCGAGCTTGCGTCCGGGACGCAGGTGAAGGCTCACATCTCGAAGAGCCGGCACTTCGACCCCTGGATAGGTGAAGCTCACGCCCTCGAATCGGATGCCATCGCCCCGCTTGGGGCCCTCGGTTGCGGTGCCGCCCTCGTCCGGCGCCTCATAGTCGAGGTATTCGTAGAGGTTCGATAGATAGAGGCTGTCCTCGTACATCCCGCCGATCGACGTGAGGATCGCCGCCAACGCAGATTGTCCCTGCTTGAACACGAGCAGGTACATCGTCATGTCGCCGAGGGTGATCCGCGTCGCGACTGTTTCGAGGACGATCCATGCGTAGGCGCCGTAGAAGGCCACCGTGCTCAAGAGGCCGAGCACGAAGCCCCAGCCTCCGCGGCGCAGCGTGAGCGCGCGATCCTCCGTGTACAACTGGCGAAAGATTTCGCGATATCGATCCAAGAAGACGGGCCCGAGGTCGAA
>JAFDFW010000744.1 GCA_019309605.1 Deltaproteobacteria bacterium
TTCGACCTCGGGCCCGTCTTCTTGGATCGATATCGCGAAATCTTTCGCCAGTTGTACACGGAGGATCGCGCGCTCACGCTGCGCCGCGGAGGCTGGGGCTTCGTGCTCGGCCTCCTGAGCACGGTGGCCTTCTACGGCGCCTACGCATGGATCGTCCTCGAAACGGTCGCGAAGCGGATCACCCTCGGCGACATGACGATGTACCTGCTCGTGTTCAAGCAGGGACAATCTGCATTGGCGGCGATCCTCACCTCAATTGGCGGGATGTACGAAGACAGCCTCTATCTATCGAACCTCTACGAGTACTTGGACTATGAAGCTCCGGACGAAGACGGCTCCGCAACGGAGGGCCCCGAGCCGGGCGACGGCATTCGGTTCGAGAATGTGAGCTTCACCTACCCCGACGCCGAAACGCCGGCCCTGCAAGGGGTGACCCTTCACCTGAGCCCCGGACGCAAGCTTGCGCTGGTCGGCGAGAATGGCGCCGGGAAGACGACCTTGATCAAGCTCCTCACCCGGCTCTATCGGCCGACCGAGGGCCGCATCCTGCTCGATGGCCTCGAGCTGGACGCCTGGGACGTCGACGTGCTTCGAAAGAGGATCGGCGTGATCTTTCAAGACTTCGTTCGCTACCAGCTCCCGGCGGGAGAAAACGTCGGCGTCGGAGACGTGCGCGCATTCGGCGACCCTGACCGATGGCAGGCAGCCGCTGAAAAGGGCATGGCGCACGAGTTCATCGAGCGCCTCCCCGCTGGCTACGAAACTCAGCTCGGACGCTGGTTCGACGACGGGCGCGAGCTGTCGCTCGGCCAATGGCAAAAGATCGCGCTGTCGCGGGCATTCATGCGCAACGAAGCGGACCTCTTGGTCCTCGACGAGCCGACTGCATCGATGGACGCCGAAGCCGAGGCCACCGTATTCGAGCGCTTTGGCCGTCTTGCCAAAAACAAGATGGTGATCTTGATCTCGCACCGGTTCTCGACCGTGCGAATGGCGGATGAAATCGTGGTCCTCGAACGCGGCCAAGTGACCGAGCGGGGAACGCACGAAACGCTGATGCGGCAAGACGGGCAGTACGCCCACCTCTTCACCCTCCAGGCGGCGGGCTACCGCTGAGAAGCAACCTTACGAATAGAAGGTGCGGCCCTCGACGGCCATGTCGCGGAGAAGCTTCGGTGGCGCGAAGCGCTCGCCGTACTGGGCAGCCAACTCGTCCGCATCGCGAACGAAGTCCGCGACGCCGTAGTTGTCGATGTACGTGAAGGGCCCGCCGGTGAATGCCGGGAAGCCCACAGCCATGATCACGCCAGGATCTCCATCACGGACCTCCGTGATGACGTTTTGCTCGAGGCAGCGCGCCGCTTCGAGGCACTGCGCGAACAGGTAACGCCGCTTGATGATGTCTAGACTCGGTTGCTCAGCGGCGTTTTCGATCCAGCGGCTCATCGCGGAGCCGAGCTCTGGCCAGAGGTTCTTCCCGCCCTCGTGATACTCATAGAAACCGCCCGGCGTTCGAGGCGTCCCGTCTTCCTTCGGAGGAGGAGAGGCACCCCAGCGATCGTGATCTTCGATCATCGAGGCAATGATCGCCTGCGCCGGCGACGGCTCCCACTTCTCACCCGCTGCCGCCGCGTCCTTCTGGGCCTGCTTGGCAACCTTGTACATCGTGCCAATGCCGACCATGTCGGAAATCCCAAGCGGCGGCATGGGCATGCCCGCTGCCTTCGCTGCGTTCTCGATCAAGGCCGGCGTCACGCCCTCCACCAGGAGGTTATTGCCTTCGGAGATGAAGGTGCCGAACACGCGGCTGGTGTAGAAGCCCGGGCTGTCGTTTACGACGATGCCCGCCTTCTTGATCTTGAGGATGTAGTCCCAGGCCTTGGCGAGGGTCTCTTGCGAGGTCTCCTTGCCGACCACGATTTCGACCATCTGCATCCGCTCGACCGGCGAGAAGAAATGAAGGCCAATGAAGTTCTGCGGCCGGCTCGACGCCTTCGCGAGATCGGTGATCGGAAGACCGGACGTGTTCGACGCAAAGATCGCCTCGTCACCGAGCTGCTCGTCGGTAGCCTTGGTGACCTTGGCCTTGATGTCGCGGTCCTCGAAGACGGCCTCGACGACGACGTCGCAACCCTTCAAGTCGGCATAGTTCTCGCTG
>JAFDFW010000120.1 GCA_019309605.1 Deltaproteobacteria bacterium
TGGTGGGCCTGAGCGCCCCTTCGGTAATGGAACGCGTGCGCAAGCTCGAAAGCGGCGGAATCATCAAGGGTTACCACGCATTGCTCGATGCTCGCAAAGTGGGGCTCGACATCTCGGCTTTCATTGGAGTGTCGATCAGCGATCCTCTCCTGCTCTCGGCCTTCGAGGAGCGGGTCGAATCGATTCCGCAGGTCCTGGAATGTCACCACGTTACCGGTGGCCACACCCTACTTCTCAAGGTAAAGACCTTGAACACCGAGGACTTGGAGCAACTCATCAGTCGCGTCCGGTCGATGGAAGGGGTCGCTAGCACCGAGACCATGCTGGTGCTGTCGACCCACACTGAGAGGGTAGAAATAGCCCTGCCCCCCGCCGAGCCCGCGTCCGACACGCGGCGCCGCAAACGCCCCCGCCGCCCAGCGGACCCTCCCGAAACCCTAGCGCCTTAACCCTTGCAAAAGGGGACAGTCCCCTTTTCCAAAGGGTTAATTCTCACCCCGACAGACCACGTGAACATGCAGTACGGACTCCCTGAAAAACACGGTCTCTACGATCCCGCCAACGAGAAGGACGCGTGCGGCGTCGGCTTTGTTGCTCAGATCAAGGGCGTGGCGTCCCACCAAATCGTCAAGGACGCCAATCGCATCCTCTGCAACATGGACCATCGTGGCGCGCGCGGCTCGGAGACAAACACCGGCGATGGAGCCGGGATGCTCACTGCTGTTCCCGACAAGCTGTTGCGCCGCGCGGCCAAAGAGGAGCTGGGGATAGATCTCCCCGAACCCGGAAGGTACGGCGTCGGCAACATCTTCATGCCGACCGACGACAAGGAGCGAGCGTACTGCAAGGCTGCGTTCCTGAAGTCGATCGAGAAGCAGGGGCAACGCTTCCTCGGCTGGCGTGTCGTGCCGACCGACCCGGACGGCGCCAACCTCGGCCCCACCGCGGTCGAAAGTATGCCGCGCATCGAGCAGCTCTTCATCGGCGCGGCCGACGGGCTCGATCAGGACGCCTTCGAGCGGCAGTTGTACGTAATTCGAAAGAGCTCCGCGAGCCCGCTTCGCGTCGACGAGAGTCTCGAGCAGCGATCGATGCTCTACGCCTGCTCGTTGTCGAGCCGGACGATCATCTACAAGGGCATGCTCGCATGCGAGCAGGTGCTTCCGTTCTACGGAGACCTCACCGACCCGGACTACCAGACCCATCTCGCGATGGTGCACTCGCGTTTTGCAACGAACACATTTCCGACCTGGGAGCGCGCGCAGCCGCTTCGCTGCCTCAGCCACAATGGCGAGATTAATACCCTTCGCGGCAACAAGAACGCGATGCATTCGCGACAGGGCGTCGTCGAGGGCGAGCTCTTCGGCGATGATTTGCGCAAGCTTTTTCCCGTCGCGGAGCCCGGGCTCTCGGATTCGGGCACGCTCGATAACGTCCTCGAGTTTCTGTACATGAACGGGCGCACGATGCCCGAGGCCGCCATGATGATGATCCCCGAGGCCTGGCAGAAGCACGAGCACATGTCTCAGGCCAAGCGCGACTTCTACGAGTACCACTCGTGCCTCATGGAGCCCTGGGATGGTCCGGCCTCGATCGCCTTCACCGATGGTACGGTCATCGGCGCGACTCTCGACCGAAACGGCCTTCGTCCGAGTCGCTACTACCTGACCCACGACGACCGCGTGATCATGGCGTCGGAGGTTGGCGTCCTTCCTGTTCCTCCAGAAACCGTGAAACACAAAGGCCGTCTCCAGCCCGGTCGCATGTTCCTCATCGACTTCGAACAGGGACGCATGATTCCCGACCTCGAGCTCAAGAAGGACATCGCGTCGCAACGTCCGTACGGCGAGTGGCTGAACGAGCAGCGACTGAAGCTGCTGGATCTTCCCGTGGACGGCGCCGCGCATGGGTTCGACCCCGACACGCTTCTGTCGCGCATGCAGTCTTTTGGTTACACCACCGAGACGATGCAGTTCATGTTGCGGCCGATGATCGAGGAGAAGCGCGATCCGGTTGGCTCCATGGGCAACGACTCGGCGCTCGCGGTTCTGAGCGACCAACCGCGGCTCACCTACGACTACTTCAAGCAGCTCTTCGCACAGGTTACCAACCCGCCTATCGACTCGATCCGTGAGGAAGTGATCATGGGGGTCGAGTGCTACATCGGGCCGGAGAAGAACCTGCTCACGACGACGCCGGAGCACGCGCACCGGCTTCGTATTCCGCACCCCATCTTGAGCAATGAAGAGGTCAGGTCGCTCAAGACAATCGACGAGCGCGGCTGGCGCACCAAGATCATTGACATCACTTGGCCCCGCAGCGAGGGCGCGGAGGGCCTCGAGCCTGCGCTCCAGCGCATCCGGCAGGAGGCGGAGCAGGCGGTCGACGACGGGTACTGCCTCGTCCTGCTGACCGACCGTGCTGCAGCCAAAGACCGCATCCCGATGAGCGCGCTCCTGGCAACCGGCGCGGTCCATCACCACCTAGTGGCGACCGAGAAGCGCACCCGGGTCGGAATCGTCGTCGCAACCGGCGAGGCGCGCGAGGTGCACCATCATTGCTGTCTCGTCGGCTACGGCGCGGACGCGATCAACCCTTACCTGGCGTTCGAGGCGCTGTGGCAGGAGCGCCGCCTCGGCACGCTCGATGCCGAGACGTTCCCAGACGACGACAGCATTGTTGCCGGCTATCGCAAGGCGGTCGCCAAGGGCATGCTCAAGGTGTTCGCCAAAATGGGGATTTCCACCCTCCAGTCCTACAAGGGCGCGCAGATCTTCGAGGCGGTGGGTCTCAACAGCTCCGTCATCGACCTCTGCTTTGCGGGCACGTCGAGCCGCATTCAAGGCATCGGGTTCAACGTCATCGCGCAGGAGCTCGTCGAGCGCCATGCGCTCGGCTATCCCAACGAAGACGAGCTCCGGCTTCCGATCCTTCCGAACGACGGGCAGTTTCAGTGGCGCGCCAATGGCGAGCGCCACATGTGGAACCCGGAGACGATCGCCAACTTGCAGGTGGCGGCGCGCGCGAACAGCGGCGACGCGTATCGACGCTTTGCCGAGCATGCGAACGATAACGCCCGTGACCGTTGCACCCTGCGCGGCCTGATGCGCTTCAAGAAGGGCCAGAGCATTCCGGTGAGCGAGGTCGAGCCAGCGAGTGAGATCGTGAAGCGGTTTGCGACCGGCGCGATGAGCTTCGGCTCCATTTCCATGGAGGCGCATTCGACGCTCGCCATCGCGATGAACGAGCTCGGTGGCAAGTCGAACACTGGCGAGGGCGGCGAGGATTCGGAGCGCTACCTCCCTTTGGCGAACGGCTCGAGCAACCCAATGCGTTCGGCGATCAAGCAGGTCGCTTCGGGGCGTTTCGGTGTGACGATCAACTACCTCACCAACGCCGACGAGATCCAAATCAAGATGGCGCAGGGCGCGAAGCCCGGCGAGGGTGGTGAGCTTCCCGGCCGCAAGGTCGACCAGAAGATCGCGGCGGTGCGTCATTCGACCCCGGGGGTTGGGCTGATCAGCCCGCCGCCGCACCACGATATCTACTCCATCGAGGATCTGGCGCAGCTGATCCACGACCTCAAGAACAGCAACCCTTCGGCGCGCATCAGCGTCAAGCTGGTGAGTGAGGTGGGTGTCGGTACGATCGCCGCCGGCGTTTCAAAAGCGCACGCCGATCACATCCTCATCAGTGGTCACGATGGCGGCACGGGGGCTTCGCCGCTCACGTCGATCAAGCACGCCGGTCTGCCATGGGAGCTCGGCATCTCCGAGACGCACCAGACACTCGTCATGAACGACCTTCGAAGCCGCGTCGTCTTGCAGACGGACGGCCAGATGAAGACCGGCCGTGATGTCGTCATTGGCGCCTTGTTGGGCGCCGAAGAGATCGGCCTGAGCACCGCGCCGCTCATCGCGATGGGCTGCATCATGATGCGCAAGTGCCATCTCAACACCTGTCCGGTGGGCATCGCTACGCAAGACCCGGAGCTTCGCGCGAAGTTCAAGGGAAAGCCGGAGCACGTGATCAACTACCTCTTCATGGTCGCGGAGGAGGCGCGCGAGATTATGGCCTCGCTCGGTTTCCGCACCTTCAGAGAGATGGTGGGCCGCGTCGACATGCTCGACACTGCCGACGCTATCGTCCACTGGAAGGCCCAGGGCATCGATCTCAAACCGATCCTCACGCCGGCCAAGAAGAAGAATGCGGTCACCGAGGTCTACTGCACCAAGCCGCAGGACCACGGTCTCGACAAAGCGCTCGACAATCGGCTGATCGAGCTGGCCCAACCGGCCATTACTGAGGGCAAGCAGGTTCGAGGCGAGCTCAAGATCAAGAACACCAACCGCACGGTTGGCACGATGCTCAGCCACGAGATCGCCAAGGCCTGGGGCGAAGAGCTGCTCCCCGACGAGACGGTCCGCTTCAAATTCGAAGGCTCCGCGGGCCAGAGCTTCGGCGCCTGGCTCGCCAAGGGGGTGACCCTGGAGCTCGAGGGCGACGCAAACGACTACGTGGGCAAGGGCTTATCCGGCGGCAAGATAATCGTCTACCCGTCCCACAAGGCCACCTTTGTACCCGCCGAGAACGTGATCATCGGCAACGTCGTCTTGTACGGCGCGGTCGAGGGGAAGGCATTCTTCCGCGGCCGGGCGGCCGAACGCTTCTGTGTTCGCAACTCGGGCGCGTGGGCGGTCATCGAAGGAGTCGGCGACCATGCATGCGAGTACATGACGGGTGGCCGGGCCGTGATCTTAGGAGACACCGGCCGCAACTTCGGCGCAGGCATGAGCGGTGGCGTCGCGTACGTCCTCGATGCCAACGACGACTTCGCCTCGAAGTGCAATCAGGAGATGGTCGATCTAGAGCGGCTCCAGCATCAAGAAGAGATCACGGTTTTGAAGGGGCTCATCGAAGAGCACCGCGAGTACACCGGCTCGGCCGTCGCTGACCGTTTGCTGCAGGATTGGGACAACGCCGTTCAGACGTTCGTGAAGGTGATGCCAACCGACTACAGGCGCGTGCTTCGCGAGACGGGTGACCTTTCGCTGGGCGTTCCCGGGCCCGATGCCGCTCAACCCCTGGGCCTTCCGGCGGCGGAGTAAGACAATGGGTAAGCCAACTGGTTTCAAGGAGTTTCCACGAGAAACCGTCCCGTACAGCGACCCGCTGGAGAGAGTGTCCGGCTGGGGAGAGTTCGCGATCGACGTGCCGGAGAAGCACCTTCGAACGCAGGGTGCGCGCTGCATGGATTGCGGTGTTCCGTTCTGCCAATCGGCCACTGGCTGTCCGATAGACAACCTGATCCCCGAGTGGAACGACCTCGTCTATCACGGGCGTTGGCGTGAAGCGCTCGATCGCCTGCACAAGACGAACAACTTCCCCGAGTTCACCGGGCGCGTCTGTCCGGCTCCTTGTGAGGGCGCTTGCGTGCTCGGCATCAACGAGCCGGCTGTCACCATCAAGAACATCGAGTGCGCGATCGTCGACAAGGGCTTCGAGGAAGGCTGGATTCAGCCCGAGCCGCCCGCGGCGCGGAGCGGCAAGAAGGTGGCGATCATTGGCAGCGGCCCAGCGGGGCTCACCGCCGCCCAGCAGCTCAACCGGGCCGGTCACAGCGTGACTGTCTACGAGCGCGACGACCGGATCGGCGGCCTGCTCACGTACGGCATCCCGAACATGAAGCTCGACAAGGGCACTGTGGATCGTCGTCTCGACATCATGCGTGCGGAAGGCGTGGAGTTCGTAACGAATGCGCACGTTGGTGTGAACAAGGACGCCCAGAAGCTTCGAAGCGAGACCGATGCCCTGATCCTCGCATGCGGCGCAACACGGCCGCGCGATCTGCCCATCCCCGGACGGGAGCTCAAGGGCGTTCACTTCGCGATGGAGTTCTTGCTAAAGAACACCAAGAGCCTGATGGACAGCAAGCTCGAAGACGGAGCGTACATCAGCGCCGAGGGCAAGCGCGTGATCGTCATCGGTGGTGGCGATACCGGCACCGACTGCATCGGCACATCGATTCGTCATGGCTGCACCTCGCTGGTCAACTTCGAGCTCTTGCCGAAGCCGCCGGCCGAGCGCGCGCCCGGCAACCCGTGGCCCGAGTGGCCCGCAATTTTCCGTGTGGACTACGGGCATCAAGAGGCCGAAGCAAAGTTTGGCAAAGACCCACGCGAGTTCTGTGTTCTCAGCAAACGCTTCCTCGACGACGGCAACGGTAACCTCGCCGGCATCGAGACGGTGCGCGTCGAGTGGACGAAGGATGCCGACGGTAAGTGGCAGATGAGCGAAGTTCCGGGTTCCGAAGAGATCTTCGAAGCCGACCTCATCTTCTTGGCGATGGGCTTCCTCGGGCCCGAAGACACGCTCGCCGAACAGCTCGGCCTCGAGCGAGACGCGCGCAGCAACTTCAAGGCCGACTACGG
>JAFDFW010000745.1 GCA_019309605.1 Deltaproteobacteria bacterium
TTCCACCTGGTTGTTTTCCATGATGCTCCGTTTCAGCGTGGCGTCAGCGGCCAACCGTGATGATACCCCGGCGATCCCAAACTAGTGCACCCCGCCACAATTGGCAGCGCACACCAGCCGATTTCTACGGCATTTTTCTCCCGACGTGCGCGACCTTCGGAGTGTCGTATACTGAGAATTCATCAAAAGGCGTCCATGCCATACCGAAGGGTGGTCGAATCAGTCGGCGATACGGGGGCATGGGCGCTTTTTTGTGACTCTGGTCTGCACGCGTCGTATGTGGACCTGGATCAGCTTGACCGCACCCTCACTTGGCCTTTTTTGGATCGCAGACCTCTTTCTTCTTTTTCACGACCGCACCGCAGTCCTTGCATCGGTAGCGCCCGGGCTTGAGCTTCGCGGTCGATCGGCCTTCTCTACATTTCATGTGGTCTGAGATTATATCTCATCTGTCCTCCATTATACGCCCGCGCTTCTCACCACGTCGCGCAGCAAGGCCCACGAGACTCGGTGGAGATCGGTCCAGTTTCAAGCTACACTCTTCGCGCTGCGGAGGAGTATCGAGCATGAAAATTCCAGAGTGGTACACCGGAAGCGACCAGACGGGCCGGGTCGCAGCGGGTGTCGAACGCGCCATCGAACGGATGGACGAGAGAACGGCCGACAACACCGACATCGACGATCTGCACGAGCTCCTCGCCCTCGAGAAGGAGATCAACTGGCGCAGCTTCCTTCTCGGGCTGATCGGCACCATCCACTTCGATCTCGAGGAGGTCGAAAGCGCCCGGAAGATCTTGGAGGAGGCGGTCCCCTCGTACAAGGCGTACCTCTCGACATTTGACGAGGTGCTCAGCGTCTACTGTCAGTCCTGTTACACCCTGGGCGTCATCCTGTTTGATGACAACCGCTACGGCGAGGCGATCGGGTTCTTCCTCCGTTGTCTGCCGTATATGCACGAGGTCTACGACGAGACCTACATCGGTCACATCTACACATTTCTCGCCCTTTGCCTGAGCTGGACCAACCAGACCGGCTATGCAGTCGTCTTCTCGGAGGCCGCTGCCTTCACCCGGCGTTACGATTGTGAGTCGATGGAGCAGCTCATGGTGGCCTTCGGTGATGTCGGCGAGATCGACAAGGCAACCGACGTATTCCATCTCCTGCAACGCCACTGCCAGGACTACGAGAACTACGACCGCGTGCTTGACTTCGCCGAGCAGAACCTCGGCGAGTCGGGCGTCGTCAATTAGGAGTTGAGAGTTGAGAGTTGAGAAGACACTTTCACCCGAACAGGCTCGATCGCTGAGCTGGAACTCATAACTCTCAACTTTCAACTCTCAACTTCATTGCCCCGTGCTCGGTTTGGCGCGCAGGTCGAGCACTCCCTTGAACGAGTCCCGGTATCCCCAGGCGAGAAAGACCTCGAGCACCAGCACGAGGATCGCGATCGGCATTCCCGCAGGGTCGAGGAAAACGTGGAAGAGCACGATGTTGACCACGACCGGGGCCAGCAGCGTCAGCGCGAGCGGCACCAGGATTCCGGCGAGCAGGAAGATCCCCGCCGTCAGCTTGGTCACCCCGAGCAACGGCACGAGATAGCCTGAGCCAAGCAGCGCGCCGTAGAACGACCCCGCTGCTTCAGACATTTCAGGCGCCGGCAGGAACGGGACGAAGACGTTCAGACCGAACACTGCAAAAATCAACCCGAGAAAAAATCGAGCGACCATGACAACCTTCTGCATGAATTCCTCCAATCGGTCTGCGCGTTCATCGAACGGTTCCGATCCCGAACCGGTCTGACCCTTGCGGCATCAATTCACGATTTGCTGAGAACAGGATAACAGTGCCAATCAAACACCCATCCCGTCTCTGGACACTCTCAGGAGAGAGTGTTCCCATACGTGATCCAATGGTAAATGACGTAGAACCAGCTCAGGAACGCATGGATCAGTGCCCACAAGATACTGTGGTTGACGCTCCAGCTCAGGAGAGCAGCGAGCACGGCGCCGACGCTCCCAAATATCCCTCCCCCGCAGCAACCGCACCCCTTCGCATTTTTTTCGCCCATGGTTGGCCTCCCGGTGTCAGCTTCACAGAATAGGATATTTCCGCCTACGGAGTACCGACTCTTCTCCAACCCCCTTGACACCGGCTCGA
>JAFDFW010000746.1 GCA_019309605.1 Deltaproteobacteria bacterium
TATTTCTTGTAGCGGGCGAGCCAGTCGGCGCCCGATGTGTTGAACCCCTTGAGGCTCAGTGCGCCCTTGCGATCGAACATGTGGATGCTGTGCATCATCGTCTCGACGGCCCCACCGAATTGCCATTCGCTGTCCGTCGGGTAGTAGTAGTGAGGCGAGACGAACACCGGAATGCCGCTCGACTTGGCGGTCTTGAACAGCGTCTCGATGTTGGGAACGGTGTTGTTGGCGGTGACACTCTCTCCGACGACGCCCCAAGTCACGCCCTTCGGACTCAAGAAGTCATTCTGCGGGTCGGTGATGACCAGTGCGGTCTTTGCATCGACCTGCATCCCTGGGTCCGGTAGCCCGGCCAGTGCAGTCGATGCGAGTGCGAGAAACAAAAACGGGGCCACGACGGGACCGATTCGCTTGCTTTTCATGATGTACTCCCTTCTAACGTTGCAGGCCTTCGTCGCCGGGATGTTCCCCTTACGGTTTGCTTGGCGGAACGTGACGAAAAAAGGCATTGCGTCCTCATGCAGCGAGTTGACTGGCGAAGACCGAAGTGCCTTCCGCCCGCCAACGCGCCTCCTGTGAAATGAGCTCAAACAGTTGGTTTTGAGCGCGACTGCCGCCGAGTCGCGATACCCGGGGTGCTGTCGCGGCCAGCGTGACGGCCGCGCGCGAGTAATCCTGTGCGGCGAACGCGCACAATCCGTCAGCCATCCCGGTCAGGACGTGGCCACAAAGTGAGGAATCATCACGCGCCGCGCTGCTGCGCCATCGGTTCAGCGAAGACGCATCGCCGGCGCCAGCGAGGGCGAGCAGGTGATGGAGCTCGACGTACGGAGAGCTGACTCCACGCAGTCCTTCAATCGCGGCGTCGCGAACAGGCGCCCACGGAATATGCACCCCCGCGGGACTCGTGAGCGACAGTCGCCACAACAGAGCAGGCGCGTCGGTGTGCGCCTCACCCGCCGAAACAGCGGGCAGGATTTCGCGCACGAATCGATCAGAAGCCGAGGTCCAGCGTCCAACGGCAATCTCGAACACGGCCATGTGCCACTGCAGATGGACCCAATCGCTGCCGGCGCCGTCGCGCCCAGCGAGCCAAGCGCCAAGCACACGATGCCCTTCTTCGGGGCGGCCTGCGTCCAGTAAGCGATGGGCCTCTACGTGCGCCCATCCCCAGGCGCCGTCACAAAAGAGCGGCGCGCCGCTGACGTCCCGGCCTACGATCCGCTCCGCAAACGCCATCTGTTCCATGGGGTCTCCTTTCGCTCCTGCGGGCCCTGAAATCGCTCCAAACACAGTGTTCAGACTGGCAAAGACAGGGTGCGAAAGGGTCCCGATGGCGTGCTGGATCGTCCCAAAAGTGGCCGATCAGTCGCTGATTGACGAAATCCGGTACCCGCGAGACGATGGGCGCGTGATTCTCGAACGCCTATTCGAAAATCTGGTTCTCACGGTGGATCCCTTCGCGACCTGTCAGCTGTCGGACGGGTGGAGGCTGAAGCTCCCGTGCCGTGACTGGGTGACGTTCCACTACACGCTGCGAGGCGGCGGCGGGCTCCGCCTCTCGACAGGAGAGACCCTTCCGCTCCAAACCAACTCGCTCGCGATCATGCCCCCGAACTTCACCCATGCCATCGAGTGCGGTTCAGAAGTGCATCACGAAACGGGGGTGGGGGGTCAGGTAACCGACGCGCCCCTGTGTGAGTTCGTCGCTGGCAATCTCGATGAAGTGAGCCTAACGATTGCCTGCGGCCGCATTCAGGTGACCTACGGCGAAGGCCTCGGCCTTTTCGACCGCATGGAGAAAGCCATCGTCCTCGATTTCAACGACTCGCCACAGATGCGCGCCACGTTCGAGGCGCTCGTGAGCGAGTATCACGAAACGGGCCCCGCTAGCCACGCCATGATGACGGCGCTCATGAACCAATGCTTGATCCTGGTACTGAGATGTGTGAGCGAAGAGGCTCAAGGCTCCCTGCCATGGTTGTCGGCCCTAGAAGACCCGCAGTTAGCGAGCGTCATCGATGAAATGCTCGAACACCCCGAGCAGAACCACACGGTCGAGTCGCTGGCATCGATCGCTCACATGAGCCGGTCGGCTTTCGCGCGCCGGTTCGCGGAGTGCTTCAACCGACCCCCAATGGACTACCTGCGC
>JAFDFW010000747.1 GCA_019309605.1 Deltaproteobacteria bacterium
GGAGTCATTGCCACTTCGCACGCCCCGCTGTCTGCAACAACTGCGGAAGTTGCTGAACAAAGCCAGATCGGGGCAAAACGTCGTCGGCCCCCGCCGCCTTAGCCCAAGTTAGCCAGTAGTCGAGAATTTTCGGCTTTTTCTATGCTGCAATCTTCGATTGCAGGCCGCTGCGAGCGCTCGGAACCTGCGACGGGCGTGTAGTCAAAACCTACCCCCTTGAATGGGCCTACGCCACCTGCGATCTTGGAGTAGACAGGAGGTCGCAGATGTTTCTGAAAAGGATTTCGATTCGCAAGAACGGCAAGCGACACACCTACTGGGCGTTGGTCAAGTCCGTCCGCACGGCACGTGGGCCGCGACACCAAGTCGTTTCCTATCTGGGCGAGCTGGAGCCCGGTGAGCGAGCGGCTTGGGCCAACGTGGGGCGCGTCGTCAAGCGGCCGCGGCAGACTCAACTGGACTTGTTCGACGCATCGGTACCGCCTGATCCCGTGCCCGAGAAGGTTGAAGTTCTTGTCCGGGGCGCTCGCGTCGAGCGGACGCGTGATTTTGGGGACATCTACCTGGGGCTGCTGCTTTGGCAGATGCTGGAGCTGGACAAGCTCCTGGATCGCAAGATCGAGCGAGGACGAGCACGCATCTCCTGGCCGGTGATGGCGGCACTGCTGACGCTCGCGCGGTTTTGTGAACCGTCCAGCGAAATGCACATCGCCGACACTTGGTGTTTGCGCACGGCGTTGGATGACTTGCTCGGCGTCCCAAACCACCTCGTCAATACCCAGCGACTCTATCGCACGCACGATGTGATTCTCCCGTACAAGGAGGCGATCGAGACCCACCTCAAGGAGCGTTTCACCACGCTTTTTGACACGGGATACGAACTGCTTCTATACGACGTGACATCCACGTACTTTGAAGGCGAAGCCGAGAGGAACCCACAGGCTCGCCGAGGCCACTCCCGCGATCATCGCCGCGACTGCAAGCAGGTGTGTATTGGGCTGGTGGTCACGCGCGAAGGGCTGCCGGTTGCGTATGACGTCTTCGAAGGCAACCGCCACGATAGCAAGACCCTTCAGGAGGTTGTCGAGACCATGGAGCAGCGCCACGGCCGGGCGGATCGGATTTGGGTCTTGGACCGGGGCATGGTCAGCGAGGAGAACATCGAGTTCCTCGAGAAGCGAGGCGGTCGGTACATCGTAGGCACGCCGAAATCGATGTTGCGTTCTTTCGAGAAGGAGTTGCTCGAGAAGAACTGGACAGAAGTCGAGACAGGCGTCGAAGTCCGGTTGTGCCAGGGGCCACAGGGCAAGGAGACCTTCATCGTCTGCCGCAGCAGCGCCCGGAGAGAGAAAGAGCGGGCCATGCATGATCGGTTCGAGAAACGCATCGAGGATGATCTGGCCCGGCTGGCTGCGCGGCTGCAACGGGCCAAGAAGAAACCTGACCGCGGCCAGGTCGAGCGTCAGATCGGCCGGATGCTGGGGCGCAATTCGCGAGCCGCCGGCTTGTTTGAGATCACGGTCCGTGAAGTCGAACGCAACGCCGTCAAGGGACATCTCGAAGTAACCTGGACGAAGAAAGACGCGTGGCGGGAGTGGGCAAACCTCAGTGAAGGATGCTACGTGTTGCGGACCAACTTGACGGATTGGAATGCGAAGGAGCTCTGGAAGTCATACATTCAACTAACCCAAGCGGAGTCGGCATTCAGGACGCAGAAATCCGAGTTGCACCTACGCCCGATCTGGCACCACAAAGAAGACCGGGTACAGGCGCACATTCTGTTCTCGTTCCTGGCCTACGCCATGTGGAAGACGTTGGAACAATGGATGGAGCGATCAGGCCTGGGCAACGGCCCGCGTACGGTTATCGAGGAGTTCGCCCGCATCAAGTCTACGGACGTGGTGCTTCCGACATCGACAGGTCGGGACGTGCGGATTCGCTGTGTCACCACGCCGGACAAGGCTCAGCGTATCCTACTCGGTCGCCTCGGCGTGCAGCTACCCACCCGTTTGGGAGAGCCAACATGGAACAACGAAGAACCCGAATGTAGTCAATAACTTCCACCCCAAATCGGCTCTGGAGCTATCAAAAACATCGGTCTCGCCACGTAACTGGCTAACTTGGGTTAAGATGCCGTTCTGCAACAGCA
>JAFDFW010000748.1 GCA_019309605.1 Deltaproteobacteria bacterium
ACCGAGCCTTCGAGCGGCTCGAAGCGAACGCCTTCTGCGTCACCCAACGCGAGGATGCGATCCCCTCGCTGAAAGTCGCCGCCGAGGATCGCGGCTGCCAGGGGCGCCTCAACCATCCGCCCAATCGCGCGACGCATCGGCCGCGCGCCGAGCTCGGCATCGTATCCACCGAGCGTAACGAGCGAATCGATCGTGGTCGCGTCCACAGTGAGCTCGACGCCCTGCCGCTCGCGGAGTTGCTGGACAACGCCCGCAATCATGCGACGTGCGATCTCGGCGACTTCGTCACGGCTGAGCGGGCCAAAGAACAGCGGTTCGTCGATACGGTTCCAAAGCTCGGGCGGAAGCGCACGCCGTGCGGCGGCCACTGCGGCCGAAAACCCGTCGTCTGATCCAGCGGAAGCGCCCCGAAAACCAATCGAGCTCTGGCTGCGATTGGAGTGCTGCGCGCCGAGGTTCGAGGTCATGACGACGATCGTGTTCGTGCAATCGACGGTCCTGCCCTTCCCGTCCGTCAGGCGACCGTCTTCGAGAAGCGGCAAGAGGGACTGGAGCACGTTCATGTGCGCCTTTTCGATCTCGTCGAGCAGGATGAGTTGGTACGGTCGATGACGAATCGCTTCGGTGAGCAGCCCGCCGGTGTCGTAACCGATGTAGCCCGGCGGCGCGCCGACCAGCTTGGCCACCGCGTGCGACTCGCTAAGCTCGCTCATATCGATGCGAGTCATCGGGGAGCCCATGAAGAAGATCTCGTTCAATACGCGGGCAGTTTCGGTCTTGCCAACGCCCGTCGGGCCGAGGAACAAGAAGGTCGCGAGCGGACGGTCTCCATGGAACCCTGCCGCGCCCTTGCGGAGCGCATCGGAAACCCGAGTCATGACCTCGTCGTGACCGACCACGTGCTCGGCAAGGTGCTGTTCGAGATCGAGGAGCTTCTGCGAGTCCGTCACGAGAAGCCGCTCGACCGGGACGCGCACCTTTTCCGCGACCACCTGTGCGACGGCTTCGCGATCGACGACCGCCCCACCCCGCCGACGCGTGCGCGCGCCCGCAAGATCGAGAAGGCCAATCGCCTTATCGGGAAGTGTCTGCTCGGGCATGTAACGCACCGAGAGCTCGACCGCTGACTCCACGGCCGACGGCTCGTAGGCGATGCCGTGATGAACCTCGTAGCGCGGCGCGATGCCACGAAGAATCTCGATCGCGTCTTCGGGGTCTGGCTCGGCAACGTGAATCGGCGAGAAGCGGCGCGCCAGGGCGGCATCTCGTTCGACGTACTTGCGGTACTCGACGTCGGTCGTCGCGCCGATGCACGGAAGCTCACCTCGAGCGAGCGACGCCTTGAGCTCGTGCGCGAGATCGTCCGGGGCCTCCCCTCCCATGAAGAGGGTGTGCACCTCATCGATGAAGAGCACGATCTTGCCGTTGGCCCGTTTGACCTCGAACTGGAGCCGGCGCATCCGCTCCGACAGCGCACCACGTACTCCCGTACCGGAGACCAGCCCGCCAGCGGAAAGTTCGACGATGATGGTGCCCTCGAGGCCGCGCACACCTTCGCCGCCTTGCGCCAACCTTCGCGCGAGACCTTCGGCGATCGCGGTCTTGCCCACACCAGGCGGGCCCACGAGAATCGGATTGTTCGAACGTCTGCGAGCCAGCACGTCGAGGAGCCGTTCGATTTCATCGTCACGTCCGATGACCTCATCGATGCGCCCTAGCGAAGCCATCTCGGTCAGGTTCCGGCCGAGCTTCGCGAGCGTTGGATACTTGCCGGCATCGAGGGCGAACGGCGACGACGAGGGAACGATCAGCTCATCTTCCAATGCCTCGACGGGCGCCTCAGGGGGCGCCTCGAGCATCGGTTCCTCTTCGGGATTCTCGAGCCGCAACTCGATCAGCGGCGCAGGCTCAGCCGTTCTGCGCGCAGATGGGCGGGACGGCTTCGCCTTCGGTTGAGCGGGGAACGACGCGGCCGGCCTAATGTACGTGGCGGTTGGCGCGCTATGCGCATCCTCTGGTTGAAGCACGCTCTGCACGGCTTCTTGGACACGCCGGGAACCAGCGCCGATAACGTCGAGACTTCGATGCCCAGCGCTTCGTGCGTCGCGCGCTATCGCGAGAAGAAGGTGCGCTGGCAGCACCTCCGGCG
>JAFDFW010000749.1 GCA_019309605.1 Deltaproteobacteria bacterium
TCCCACCGCCACCATCCAGAGCGGCAGGCTCGGGGGAAGGGTAAGGCCGTAGAGAAGGCCGGTGATGGTCACCGACCAATCGCCTACGGTGCTGGGCTTGCCAGACGCGCGGCAGATGAGGTGCTCGGTGAGGACGCAGGAGGCCAGGGCCATCGAGAGCGTCAGCAAACCAGCGAGACCGAACGCGAACACCGCGAACGCGGTGATCGGCAGCAACGCCAGCACCACATTGAACATGATGGTGTCCACGCTGTAGCCGCTGAGAATGTGCGGCGACGTGCGGATCTCCAGAGTCTTGCCCGGTTTCGCCATCAGGCCGCCCCCGCTTTCGCTTTTCGCACCGAGGCCTTGGAGGCGCGGAACTGTTGCACCAGTGGGATGTGTGACGGGCACACAAACGAGCAGGAACCGCACTCGAAGCAGTCCATGAGGTTGTGTTCCTCCGCCATGGTCGAGAACTCCTCGTTGGCTGCCAAGATCCCCAGAAGTGACGGATTGAGGAAGATCGGACAGGCATCGACGCAGTAGCCGCATCGGATGCACGGGTAGACCTGACTGTGGGTCCGCTCCGCCGCCGAGTCGGTAAACGCGGTTACCCCCGAGGTGCCCTTGGTGATCGAGATGTCCAGGCTGGAGGCCGTCGCGCCCATCATTGGCCCACCCAGGAAAACGCGGTTCACATCGTCTTCGACGCCCACGTGTTCGAGCAGGAACCGGAGTGGGGTGCCGATCGGGATCCGGTAGTTGCCCTTCCGCTTCACGGCCGGCCCGGTCACGGTGATGACCCGTTCCTGGATACCTTGTCCCCGGGGCAGCAGGTGACCGATTTGTGCTGCCGTCGCCACGTTGCAGCACAGCGCGTGGATGTCTAACGGCAACCCCCCGGAGGGCACCTCCCTGCCAAGAAGCGCGGAGAACAACATCTTCTCGGCCCCCTGTGGGTACTTCACCGGGAGCACCTCCACCGAGCCGTCCAAGTCGCCGGGGAAAGCCTCGCTCAGGTGCGCTGCCGCGTCGGGTTTGTTGGCTTCGACGGCGATGATGACCTTCTGCGCGCCGGTCACTTTGAGGAGGTAGCGGATCCCCATGAAGATGTCGCCGCTCTCCTCTAACATCACCCGATGATCGGTGGTGAGGAACGGCTCACACTCGACCCCGTTGATGATCAGTGTGTCGGCGTACTTGCCCTCGGGGATCTTGAGCTTGACGTGGGTTGGAAACGCCGCGCCCCCGAGCCCGACCACGCCGGCGTCTTGGATTGCAGCAATGATCTCGTCGGGAGTTGCCGTGTCGAGAGGGCAGGGCGTGCCTTCCTCAATTTCCTGGGTGGAGCCGGGAAACGGTTCCAGGTACACGGCCGGCACCATGCGGCCACTGATGCTGGGCGCCAGGGCGATCCTGCGCACCACACCGGAAGCCGGTGCGTGCATGGAGACCGACATGAAGCCGTCGGCGCGAGCGATCCGTTGCCCTCTCTGAACTTCCTGTCCCTCCTCCACCTCAGCTATCGATGGAGCTCCCATGTGCTGGACCAGCGGAACGATGAGGAGCGGCGCGAAAGGGAACTGACGAATGGCTAGCCCACTCGTCTCGTCCTTCGACTCCGGCGGGTGTACTCCGTGCCGAAACGTTTTGAGTCCCAGAAGTCTCATCGGTCTCATGCCAGCTCGTCCCTCAGTTGTACTTCTCGCCGCGCTTGATCCACTTCTCGATGCCCTTTACGCTGCGGTTTCTGGGCAGACCAGGGTGAATGACCCGGGCGGTGCATTTCTCCGCGGACTTCACCAGATCCTTATACGGCCCGGCCTCGGCGTTCTTGATGACGGCTTTCTTGTCGGCGTTGTACTCGAAGATCTTGGGGTTGATCTCGATGCACTCGTCGCAAGCCGTGCAGTTGACGGTTTCGATCCAGGGCGCCAGGTAGCCGCCCGCGTCAGCCACTGGCGGTGCCGCTGACGGAGGAGCGGTGTCGCGTGCTGCCGGCGCTGCCGACGGAGCCGTATCGCTCGCTACCAGTGCGGCTAGTTCTTCACCGGATCCACTCACCACCTGCATGAGCTGAGACATCATCTTGCTCGCCAAGTCGTGGCGTGCTTCTTCGACGAGAGCTTCGGTGGAGGGCTGATCCTCGCCAGCGAGCGACCGG
>JAFDFW010000121.1 GCA_019309605.1 Deltaproteobacteria bacterium
AAATCACAGTGAGAATAGTGGAGGCGCTGAAGCCGGTCGCTGTCCGCCATATCCCGAGCACGTCAGGGATGGTTTATCGACACCGCGCCCAAGCGACAAAAAAGGGGCGCACAGAAGCACGATTCTCTGGCGTGGGTGTACATGTCGGAGTCGGAGCGAATGCCCGAATAGCGCAAGAGACATGAGGCGAGCCCGGGCCGACCCGGGCTGGGCCTCATGCCATCGGTTACGGGGTGATGACGACTCGGCCCGGGGGCTCACCGTGCATGAGATAGTGGATGGCCTCGGACGCCTCGCCGAGAGAATACGTTCTATCGATCACCGGCGTGATTTTGCCCGCTTCGAGAAGCTCTCGGAGGACGGTCATCGTGTCCTTCTTGCTCGGCATCGAAAAGTTCGGCTTGGGCAGCTGTTTCACGAAGAGGGAAAGAAACATCAGCTTGAAGAAGTGGGGGATGAGCCCGAGAACACGCTTGCCGGACTCTCCAAACCTTTCGTGCCCGATGAGGATGTACGTGCCCTCAGGGGTGAGCGCGCGCCTGCACTCCGAAAACGGGTGGTTCCCCGGAATGTCGAAGATGAGGTCGTAACGGACTCCGCGTTTGGTGAAGTCTTCACGCGTGTAATCGATGACCTCGTCCGCCCCGAGATCGCGAAGCAAGCCGAGCTTCTTCGTGCTGTCCACCGCAGTCACGCGCGCGCCGTGCGCTTTGGCGAGCTGTAGGGCCAGGGCGCCCACACCGCCGCCCGCGCCATTGACCAACACCTCTTGTCCAGGACTCACCTGTGTCGACTCGCCGAAGTTCAGCAGGGCGATGTATCCGGAGGTGGGGACGGACGCGGCCTGCTCGAATGTGACGTTGGCTGGCTTCAGCGCCAGGCGCTCCTCGGCAACGGCCACATACTCGGCGTAGGCACCGCCGTTGATCCACTGCATGCTGCCGATGGTCTCGCCGAATACCTCATCACCCGGCTGAAACTGCTTCACATCCTGGCCCACTGCCTCTACGACCCCTGCCATGTCCGTCCCGGGGATCGGGTTCTTCGGCTTGAAGAAGCCGGCCCCCATGAGGCGAAGGACATGCGGCCGCCCGGAGACCACGTGCCAGACATCCGGATGGACCGAAGCGGCGTGCACCCGCACCAGCACCTCTCCATCTCCTGGAGTGGGCTTTTCGACTTCCCGGAGCTCGAGGAGGTCCAGTGATCCGTACCCTTGTTGGACAACCGCCTTCATCGTCTGCCGATAGCTCGTCGGAATCATGTCTCAAAGCAGCCGCTAGACGGCGTGGATACGTTCGCTCTCTGTCTGGAGACCCTTCGCCATGCCGGCAATGCCCTTGCGCATTTGCTTGTCGGTATACCCCTTCACGAGACGACCCAACATGTTCGGCGCGTAGCTGTAGTGGATGTTCAACTCGGTACCCCCATCTTTCGGTGCGATGTTGAAGTCGGCAATCGCGCCCGAGATAGGGAGCTTGGACGTTTCGAAGAGGTTGACCGTCAACCGCGCATGCGGCTCGTACCGCTCGATGCGTTCGTCGACGCCCCCAAACGGAGCGAAGTCGCAGTGACGGGTACTCCCGTTGGCAACCGCGCCTTCCGACGTCAGCTCAGAGGCAGTGACGCCAGGACTCCATTTGTAGATGTTGCCGAAGTCGTTGAGGACCTCCCACACCGTTTCAACGGGGGCACCAACCTGACGAGTGATTGTGAATTCTGGCATGGAGCATCCTTCCTCATGCAGCGGTGGCAATGCGTGGACTGGCCCGCGCCCCGGATTCCGCACCGTTGCTTCTATAGGGCCCACGGCGATAGAGGTCGACGCCTTGCCTCACGAGCGCGCCGAGGATCTACTTCGCCGACGAGAAGTAGCGTCCCAGTTGCTTGTGGATGAAGCGTTTGCCGGAGCCGCTCTTGAGGAAGAGCTCGCGGGCCTTGGCGTCCGTCGGCAGCAGGTAGGCCTCATAGTAGATGAGTTGGAGGGGGCGACGGTTGCGTGTGGACAGAGCTTTGCCTGCGGCGTGATCGGCGAGGCGTTTGCGGAGATCCGCTGTGTAACCGGTGTAGAGGTTGCCGTCTTTGGAACTGCGGAGAACGTAGACGTAGTGCACGTCCGGGTATCGGACGGCTGGCAAGGTGGTTGCCAGCTGACTAGGGGCCCGTAAAACCGGCGCTGACGCGCCAGGCCACGGGTCTCCGCCCAGGGGCGAAGCCCCGTGACAAAAAAGGGAGCAGCGACTGCTGCTCCCTTTTTTGTTTTACGGGGTGACCCCAGCGAGAATCGAACTCGCGTTACCGGCGTGAGAGGCCGATGTCCTGACCGCTAGACGATGGGGCCGAAAGCTACTTTGCTACGTTCGCTGTGTTCCTTAACAGCTAACTGGCTCGGGGACTAGGATTCGAACCTAGATAGCCAGTACCAGAAACTGGAGTCCTGCCATTAGACGATCCCCGAATGGTCCCGACACCTTAACTGGGGGGTCGGGCGGCGGCACTATAGCGGCAAGACCCCACTCAGCAAGCAACTCCCGCAAGATCATAATCTTTACTTTTATAGTCGTGTACGTTTTCGTCATTTTTCCTACAAAATCGGGCTTCATTCAAGAAATGCTCGATTGTTGACTTGACCCGGCGGAAAACTGCGGAATAGTCGGAGCTACCCTTGCGGCCGCATTTTCGGTGGTCGGGGCACAGGAGCATCATGACTTCGTGGAAAGAACAGCTTGGTGATCGGATCCCGGACCAACTCGCAGGCGAGGTGGAGCTCTTCGAGGGTCAGATCGAGCTCAAGAAGCAGGGCAAGCTCGACGACAAGATCTTCGCCGAGACCCGGCTTCGTCGAGGTGTGTACGGGCAGCGTTACGACAACGGTCTTCGAGACGACGGGACCGGTCAGAAGACATTGACCTTCCCCTGCGGCGACCTGACCAAGGGGCCGGACACGGTGTGGGACGCGCCGGGCATGATGCGCATCAAGATTCCGTTCGGGAAGCTTACCGTCGAGCAGCTCGAAGTGTTGAGCGAGCTCGCCGAGGAGAACTCGGATTCGATCCTGCACGTGACGACGCGGCAGGACATCCAGCTTCACTACATTCACATCGAAGAAGCCCCGGATATGATGCGCCGGCTCGCGTCGGTCGGGATCACCACGCGCGAGGCCTGCGGCAACAGCGTCCGCAACGTAACCGCCTGCGAGTACGCTGGCGTCTGCACCACACAGGCGTTCGACGTCACGCCCTACGCCGACGCGATCACCAAGTACCTGTTGGGTCACCCCGACGTTCAAGATTTCGGCCGCAAGTTCAAAATCGCTTTCTCCGGTTGCGAAGACAATCCTTGCGGTCTCGTCACCTTCCACGACCTCGGCGCGGTAGCACAGGTCCGAAATGGGAAGCGCGGTTTCCGCGTCGTGGTCGGTGGCGGCCTTGGTGCAGTGCCAGTGCAAGCCAAAGTGCTCGCCGAGTTCTGCCCGGAGGAAGAGCTGCTTCCGCTTGCGCAGGCAGTTTCACGCGTGTTCGCCCGCCTCGGTGAAAAGCAGAGCCGCGCACGCGCACGCATCAAATTCCTCGTGCAGAAGGTCGGCATCGACGAGTTCAAGAGGCTCGTAGCCGAAGAGCGCGAGACGCTTCGCCCCGACGAGCGCTGGACCGCGTTCTTAGATGACCTTCACTCCACCGACGAAAAGCCGGTGCGCGAGGCTGGCGAGATTCCGAGCGACGCCCCGGCCGGGTTCCAAACGTGGGCCAAGCACAACCTCAAGCCCCAGGCGCAGGACGGGTACTTCTCCGCGATTGTGAAGCTGCCGCTGGGTGACTTCACCTCCACGCAAGGCCGTGCGCTCGCGCAGTTGGCTCAGGATCTCACCGGCGACTCGATGCGCTGCACGGTCGAGCAGAACCTGACGTTCCGCTGGCTCAGCGGTGCAGATGCGGTGACATTCTACGAGCGCTTGCTCGCGCTCAACATGGCAGAGGGGGGAGCCGGGACGATCACCGACATGACCTCGTGCCCCGGCACCGATACCTGCAAGCTCGGCATCTCCGCCTCGCGAGGGCTGACGGGCGAGCTTCGCAACCGGCTCAGCGTCATCGAAGACGAACTACACCCGGCGGTGCAAGCGCTTCGCATGAAGGCTAGCGGCTGCTTCAACTCCTGCGGGCAGCACCACGCTGCCGACATCGGATTCACCGGCGTCAGCCGACAGGTGGGGGGCCGGAAGGTTCCGCACTTCAACGTCGTACTGGGCGGTCAATGGACCGAGAACGCCAAGAGCTACGGCCTGGTGGTGGGCGCCGTCCCCTCGAAGAACATCCCAAAGGCCGTCGAGCTGATTACGGAGTACTACCTTGCCAACCGAGAGGGCGAAGAGAGCTTTCAAGCGTTCATGGCCCGCGTCGGCAAGAGGGAGTTCCGCAAGGTGCTTGCGCCGATTCAGAAGCCACCCCCGTACGAGGAAGACCCGAGCTACTACAGCGACTGGGGCAACCCGCGCGAGTACACGATCGGCGACATCGGCGTCGGCGAATGCGCCGGCGAGATCGTCCCGTTCGTCGAGTTCGGGCTTCAAGAGGCCGAGCAACAGCTCCACGACGCGCAGGACGCGCTCGAAGCCGGCCAAGCCGCGGCCGCGGCCACTGGCGCGTTCACCGCAATGGTGACGGCCGCCAAGGCCCTGGTCCGCCACCTCGAGGTTCAGGTCAAAGACGACTCGGACGATGTCGTGGCGAACTTCAGGACTCACCTGTACGACACCGAGCTCTTCCACGACCCCTTTGCGAAGGGGAAGTTCGCCGAATACCTGCTCAAGATGCACGGCGACCAGTCGTACAAGAGCGCCAGCGAGGAGATCGCACACAGTACGCTCGATGAGGCGCAGTTGTTTCTCGAAGCGGCACACGCGTGCTACCAGCGTCTCACCGAAGCAGCAGCCGCCGCGGCGGAGTAAGGCCCATGCAAGCAACGAAGTTTCAGGTAAAGCTCTACACGAAAACGAGCGACATCGAGCTGGAGAAGCTCGTCCCGGTCTTCCACGAGTGGATTCGCGCCAAGAAGATCTCCGACGAACTCTTGATCGACGTCGCCGACTACGCCCACGTCCCGCAGGGGCCCGGCGTGGTTCTCATCGGCCATCAGTCCGACTACTACGTCGACGTCGCCGACAACCGCCCCGGGCTGCTCTATAGCCGCAAGCGGGGTTTCGAGGGCGACCTCCGGGCGGGCATCGACGACGCCTTCCGCCGCGCGCTCAAGGCTTGCCAGCTTCTCGAAGAGGAGAGCAGCCTCGGCCTAGCGTTTGCAACGAACGAGGTGCTCTTCCGGGTGCAGGATCGCCTTAGCGCGCCAAACGCAGACGCGACCTACGACGCCTACAAGCCGGCGCTAGAACAGTCCACGGCCGCATTCTTCGGCGGCGCCGCGTCACTCGAGCGGGTCGGAGACGAACGCGAGCCCTTCGCGGTCCGCATCAGCACGGGTGCCAACGGCACGGTCGCCGACGCGCTCGCCCGACACTGACGCAACTGGCGCTGCTGCGTTCTTTTTGGCGCCCGCTGGTTTCGCGGTACAAACGTCAGCCAGGAGCTGACGTGTTGAAGTATCCCATCGCTTTGTTGTTGGTCTCGAGCCTTTGGGCTTTGAGTGCGTGCTCGCGCGGCGAAACACCGGAACATGCCGCGGAAGGCGAGCCGGGGCGCGCGCACGCCCAAGGAGACGATGCTGCGCTCGATCATGTCCGCGCAGGGGTGCATGCCCTCACTCAACCTGAGCCCTCCGTGGAGTATGTGGCCGCTGAAATGGAGGGCGTGATCATGGCGCGGACCAAGAGCCAAGCGCTGATGCACTACGACGGCTACCGCGCAACGCTGACCACGCCTGGCAATCGAGTGACGCAAATCAAGTTTGACCTCATCGAGGCCAAGCCGGCCATCAAGCAGCTGACCGGCCTGTTCGGCGAGCCGGAGGAGGTTCGCAAGGGCATGCTCTACGAGTACGTCTCCGCCGCGACCGGCGCGACCATCGTCATTCTCGCCGAGCCCGTATCGATGCCGGCCGACGAAGGAAGCCTTGTCCGCCGCATCATCATCGAAGGCGCGCGCAAGCGCTAGGCCCCTTCAGGGCATCTCCCCAATGGCGCGGCGCAGCTGCGCGGTGGCAACGCGCAGCCCGATCGCCGAATCAACGACGTCTACCTGCGCACGGATCAGCTCGGCCTGCGCTTGGAGCAACGTCGTCGTGTTGACGACGCCAGCCTGGAGCTGCTCCCGCGTGACTCGATAGCCTTCGCGCGCAGCGTTGAGGCCGAGCCTTGCGGATTCCATCGCCGACCGCGACGCCAACAAGCCGTGGTACCCCTCGGCGACCTCGACGCGAATGAGGTCTTGAAGCAGCGAGATGACATCCGCGTGAGCGCGCTGCAGCTCAGCCTGGAGCTGCTTGGCTCGGCCTTGCGCTCGAACGGTGTCGTTCGGCGACCATCGAATCACCGCGCCCGCTTCCCAAGTCGCCTCGAACCGATCTAGCTGCGGAATGACGCGCAGGTTGGGGTTCGAGTACTGGGCGCTTCCCCGAATCAGCAGGTCGGGCATCCGGCCCCCAATGGCGGACCGAAGTTGATGTTTGCTCGCCTCGATGTACGTCCGCAATGCGAGCAGGTCCGGGCGATCCCGAAAGGCTCTTTCCTTCAGGGCTTCCTCGGTCTCCGCCGGGACGTCGGCCACCGGTCCCGAGAGATCCTCGCCAAGCGTCGGAGGCTCATCGGTGTGCATCAGGGCTTGGAGCGCACGCGTGGTGACTTGCAAACCAAACTTGGCCCGTTCGACCGCAACCCTGGCGGCCTCCTGCTGCGCCTCGACCCGAAGAAGATCGACGCGCGCCGCCGAGCCCGCCTGTACCAGCGACTCGGTTTCCTTCCTTTGTGACTCCGCTGCTTCAAGCGCAAAGTTGGCAACCCCGAGCCCTGCTTCGGCACGGGCAAACTCGTAGTAGGCCTGCCGAGCGGCGAACGCGACGTCGTTTCGCTCCGCTTCGATTTGATAGCCAGCCGCGACCTCGTTCTTCTTGGCAGCCCGATACGCGGGGAGCGCTTCGGCGAGCGAGTCGGTAAACGAGTACATTAGAGTCGCGTCACTCGCGAGCTGCTGAGTCAACGATGGGAATGTCAGGGGGCCGAGGCCCGGGATGTCGTAGGTCGGGTTGTCGACCGGGCTGAGCCGCGAATACCGGCCAAGCAGCTCGAGCCGCGGAACCAGGCCCGACATCGCTTGCATCGCCCCACCCTTTGCATCGAGCAACAAGGTCTTGGTTCGATCGAGATCCGGGGACGTCGCCACGATTTGCGTGACCGCTTGCGCCGAGGTCAACCCACCCGGAACGTAGAGTGAGCGGAGCGCGCGCGCGGCCGCGTCAGCCGGCTCGTCAGCCGGGACATCGGACGGGACATCGGACGGGATCTCGAGCTGGGCCTTGGCTTCTTCCTCGGGCGGAGCCTGCGCGTGGGAGTGCGCGGCGCCCAGGCCGAAGAGGATGGTCGCGACCCCGATGACGAACGTCTGCCGATGAATGGTCATGAATGCTCCTTGCGGAAGGCATGATACGCCAGCGACCGATAGGCCAGCTTGCCGCATCCGCGGCGCTAATCTATAGCCGTCGCCTATGGCTCAGGGACTCAAAGTTGCGGTGGTTGGAGCCACCGGAATGGTGGGCGCGGAGATGTTGCGCGTGCTGGAGCAGCGCGCCTTTCCCGTAGCTGAGTTGGTGCCCGTGGCATCGGCTCGGAGCGCCGGCAAGACCGTGACGTTCAACGGAGCCGAGCACCGCGTCGTCGAGATCGCGCCTGAAGTCTTTGAGGGGGTCGACCTGGCACTCTTCTCGGCCGGAGGCGACACCTCGCGCAAGTGGTCGCCAATTGCCGCAAGCAAGGGCGCCCTCGTGGTCGACAACTCGTCGGCATTCCGGGGAGACCCCGATGTTCCGCTCATCGTGCCCGAGGTGAATCCGGAAGCGGCGGCCCGCCGGCCGAAAGGCATCATCGCCAACCCCAACTGCTCCACCATCCAGATGGTCGTCGCGCTGAAGCCGCTGCACGACGAGGCGCGCCTGAAGCGCGTGGTCGTTGCGACGTACCAGGCGATCAGCGGTTCGGGCGCCACAGCCGTCGCCGCTTTCGAAGCACAGGAAGCTGCGATCGCCCAAGGCGGCGAGGTCGACAAGAACAAGCTTTCCGGCCAGTTGAGCCGCAATCTTCTGATGCATTGGAAGCCTGATCCCGAAACGGGCTATCAGGAAGAAGAGCTGAAGATGGTGTCGGAGACCCGCAAGATTTTCGGGGACCCTGCCATCGCTGTCTCACCTACGGCAGTTCGCGTGCCGGTGGTCACAGCTCACAGCGAGGCGATCACCGTCGAAACGCATGAGCCCCTCACGGCGGAGCGGGCGCGGGAGCTCCTCAGCAAGGCCGAGGGCGTGCAGGTCGTCGACGATTTGAGCCAAGGAATCTACCCGCAGCCGATCGATGCGGCGGGTCAGGACCCGGTCTACGTCGGCCGCATCCGCGAAGACGTCGGGAATCCCGGGGGCATCCAAATGTGGGTGGTCTCGGATAACCTCCGCAAGGGCGCAGCCCTCAACGCGGTCCAAATCGCCGAAAAAGTTCTATTAAAGTGACGAAATGTCAGGCCTTGGCGTAGAAGAGGGGCGGATCATGTCAGTTTGTCCGCCGCCCTCCCGAAAACACACGGCTTTTAGGCTCCGGCCGTTGGCCCGGGGATTGCACGCAGGTAGGGGTATGCGTAACAGCTTCTTATTCTTATTCACCCTCTTATTCACCCTCCTGGCGGCGCCGATGGCGCTTGCACCGGCTGCCTTCGCCCAGGAGATACAGCTCGACGCCATCACGAAGATAAACGGGGAAACACCCACCACCGACGCGGCGGAAGTCTATTTCAACGCGGAGAACTGCGCCGACGCCGCGAACACGCTCTATGACGTGAGCCTGGTGAACGGCGATGGGGTCACGCAGATCTACATGTGGGCGGGCGTTCAGAACGGCAACTGCGAGCAGAACGACAAGCGTACCGACCTGCAGCTCTTGTGCCGGCCGATGGCCAGCAGCACCCCTCGAACCGTGGGCGACAATGCTGACGCTCCAGGAGCTCGTCGATACGACGCTCGTCGACTGCAACAACACGGCGCTCGAAGGGCAGCCCTATGAGATCTATTCGTTCCGCAACGAAGATCCGGGCGGCAACGACGTGCTACCTGCCGACTATGGCATCGCCGCGTTCACCGTCGACGTGACCCCACCAGAGCAACTTGTCATCACGAGCGATCTGGCCCCGGTGGGTTCGACCTTCACGATCTCTTGGAACACGCCGACCGACTCCAACTCCATCGCCCAGTACAAGCTCTACGAAGGCGACACCGCGGACGCGAGCGCCGCGACGGACACGGGGATCACGGGAGATCAGAACGCGAAGAGCATCAGCGTCTCGGCTGCCGCGCTGGGCCTTCTCCCGGGGGAGACCACCTATCTGTTCGTGTCCGCCATCGACATCGCCGCCATGCGAATCGGGGACGGTAACGAGGGCGAGCCGTCAGAAGCCACCTTCGTCACCGGGGCGGAAACCATCGGTTTTTGCGACGACCCGACGGTCGACTGCTCCGGTTGCTCGGTGTCGCCGATGATCTTGGCCAATGGCCAGCCAGGGTCCGGGCCCTGGTTGCTCGGTCTGCTGTTCACAATCGTCTGCGGGTGGAGGCTTCGTAGGTGAAACGCCTCGCTTCGGCGCTAGTGTTTGCAGCGGTAGTGGGCCTCGCGCCCGGCTACGCGCGTGCCGACTCGATCGGCAACTCCGACAAAGAAGGCTGGACGCCGGAGGGCTTCTTGGTCTCGTTTGGCGTCGGAGCCTATCGTCCGAACCCGGGCAGCCAGGCATTCGACCTGATCTACCCCTCAGGGAACGGTCCCGTCCTGCTAGGCGAGTTCGATTTCTTTTTGTACCGAATTCCGTTCTTGGGACCCATGGGGATCGGCGTGGCCGGTGGCTGGGCCAGTTACAAAGGCACCGGTTGTCTAGCGGGTTCGACGCCCGGAGCATGTATTCCATCGAGCGACAGCGCTAAGTTCAGTCTCTTCCCGTTGAACGCTATGTTCGTGCTTCGCATCGACGCGCTTGCTCGCGAGACGCCCGTGCCCTTCGTCTTTACCGGCAAGGTTGGGTACAACACGGTCTTCTTCAAAGAGACGGTTGGCACCAGCAAGAGCAGCGGTCGCAGCCACGGCTTCGGTTGGGCCGTGCAGATCGCTCTAGAGCTCAATTTCATCAACGAGCGTCGCGCCAACGCCCTCGACGAGGACTGGGGCATCAACAGCTCGTTCTTCTTCTTCGAGCTCGCGGG
>JAFDFW010000750.1 GCA_019309605.1 Deltaproteobacteria bacterium
CACCGGTTACCTTCACGATGGCGCTACAGATACGTTGTTTCGCTTTTTCACGGCTGACGTGTTCCAGAACCCCGGGCTCATCGACGGCGATCCCAACGTAGGGTTCAATGGTGGTGACCCCCAGCGCCAAGATGTCGAGCAGGCCTTGCTCGCGTTTGATTCCGACTTGGCGCCCATCGTGGGGCAGCAGGTCACACTCGATGACACCAACTTCGCGGATGTCAGTAGCCGTCTCTCCCTGCTCGAGCAGCGGGCCGGCGCGGCTTTCGTGTCGGCGATTCTAGGCGGACTCACGACAGAGTGCGATCTCGTCGCCCAAGGGATCTGGGACAACCGCGGACGCAGTGCCCTCTATGACCCAGGCACCAACACGTACTTGCCAGACGCTTGGGGCGAGCCCGCGATCACGGCCGCGGACATGCGCACCATGGCCCAGGTGCCGGGACAGGCCATCACGTTTACCTGTGTGCCACCGGGCTCCGGGGGACGCATCGCCCTGGACCGCGACGGAGATGGGATGCCTAACTTTTCCGAGGCCCAATCAGGTACGGACTCAGCCAATCCCGGGAGCGTCATCGACGCCTGCATGGACGGTATCGACAACGACGGTGATGGCCTGATCGACATGGCGGACCCGGGCTGCGCATCCTCATCGGCCCGCATCGAGAACCCCCAGTGCAGCGACGGCTTCGACAACGATGGTGACGGCACTGCGGACTTCGGCGGAGACCCTGATTGCACGAGCCCAAGCTCGAATCGAGAGCTCGCGATTCCGGTCAGAGATTGTCGAGTCGGCGGCGCGACGACCCCGACGAACGGAGTGGTCTGGCTTGCGATGGTCGTCTTGGCCCTGAACGTAAGAACCCGCCGCCGACGAACAAGAGCGCTCTAGGGACGCCGGAAGCGCAGGTAGTAGTTCTCTTCCAGCAGGTCGGTCTCGGATTGCAACACGAACCCCGCCTGCTTCACTTCCTCGATGACGGTTTGCTTGTCTGCGCGGACGTGTTGCAGGATTCCCGGGCTGGTCTTGCCTTCGATACGCTCGAAATCGATCAGCACCAGTGTCGCGTCAGGACGCAGGGTGCGGAAGAGCGAACGCATGTAGGTCTGCGGGAACTCGATGTGGTGGTAGGTGTCGCACATGAACGCGAGGTCGACGGAGTCCGGTTCTAGTGCGGTCGCTTTCTCCTCACCTTGGACGGCGGTGACGTTGGTCAGACCATCCGCTTTGGCGCGCTCCCGAATCCGCTCGAGAAACACGGGCACGATGTCCACGGCAAACACCGCGCCCCGCTTCCCCACCCGCTTCGCGATCTCGGTGACGAACAGGCCCGTGCCCGCTCCGATGTCGGCGACGACCATCCCCCTGCGAAGCCCAATAGCGTCGACGATCTCGTCACGGTGCTGAGCAACCTCACGGGTTTCGGCCTCCAGGACGCGTGTGAACTTGTCGAGCGCATCGGGCTGGACGTAGGGGGCGTTGATACCCGGTCGAACACTGGCCTCGGCGACCGCTGGGACCGTCCGCGGGCTGGCAGCCGTAGCACAGCCAAACGTGCCGGCGGCGGCAAGGCAGAGGATCCAAGCCCGGACGGGAGGCGATTTCATGACAAATCGACTAGCATTGGACTCACACGATACCCGGAGGTGAGAAGTGAAGAGTTTCATGAGGAGCGTTCCATTGCTGGCGGTAGCTTTCATCGTACTCGGCTGTCAAGGAAGCAAGGAGGCTTCGAGCAGCGCAGCGCCTAGCGTATCCGACACAGCGGCAGCCGCGGAGCCGCAAGAGGCGACGGAGGATTCAGCCGGGACCGAGCCGCCGTCCGATAGTCCGGCGGACGACGGGGTGCTGGTCGTGAAGGTGCAAGGGCTCACGCAGATTAATGCCGTAGAGCGGACCGACACCGGCATCCAGATCACATTCATTCTGGAACAAGCCGTGACCGTCACCGACAAGTCCACGCCACAGGAGGTGACCGACGCAATGATGTTTGCCACGTTCTACACCGCGCCGCTTTTGTACAAGGACCTCCCTGAAGTGGATGGCCTCGCGCAGGTTTTCAAGTACAAGGGGGACACGGTCGGCACGATCAAGATGACCCGCGCGTCCTTCCAGAGCCTTAACTACGACGAAGCAAT
>JAFDFW010000751.1 GCA_019309605.1 Deltaproteobacteria bacterium
GGATCTGGTTCTCGCTTCGGCATGGAGCGGTTGTCGGCCGCCGCCAGCAGGAGTTGCGCGTTAGGGTTCGGGGGTGGCGGTGTTGAGGAACTCCCCGATGAGCTGCCCTACTCGCTCCGGCTCGTCCTCTTGGAGGAAATGCCCGCAGTTCGGCAACGCGGTGAGCTCGGCTTCGGGGCGGGCGCGTTGAATGCGGGCCATGGTTTTGGTGACGTCGGGGAGGACGCGGTCTTTTTCGCCGTAGATGAGGCGGATGGACGTTTCGTAGCCGGGGAGCTCGCGGGCGATTTTGGCGAGGCCGCCGAGGCCGAGGCCGCTGCCTGCTTTGATGAGGGCTTTGCGCGCGGCGGGGCTCTCGAACGGGGCGGTGTATGGGGTGAGGACTTCGCGGTTGAGGCGGGCTTTGTTGGCGACGCCGAACTGCATGGCGCCGACGATGCCCTTGGGGCTCACGAGGAAGTCGCGGAGGCCGGGCGGAAGAGCTTCACCGCCCAGGAAGTTTCTGGGTAGACCAGCGTGTTGAGGATGACGAGCTTCGGGACGCGGCCGGGGTTTTGGATGGCCCAGTAGAGGCCGACGGGGCCGCCTAAGTCATGCACCACCAGGTTGGTTTCCCCGATGCCTAGGGCGTCGAGGAAGGAGTTGAGCACGTCGGTGTAGAAGTCGTAGTCGTACCGGACGTCGAGGGGTTTGTCGGAGAGCCCGTAGCCTGGGAGGTCGAGGGCGATGGCGCGGTGGGTTTTGGCGAGTTGGGGGAGGATGTTGCGGTAGAGGTGGCTGCTTGTTGGGAAGCCGTGGAGGAGGAGAATTGGATCGCCCTCGCCTGCCTCGGTGTAGTGGAGGCGGAGGTTTTGGATGGTGACGTGGTGGGAGGTTGGGGCGGGCACCGAGGCGTTTTTAGTTTGCGAACAGTCGCTTGGCCGCTTCCCAGAGGTCCTCGACCATGTCCCAGCCGGCGGCGTTGGTTTCTTCGTAGTGGCCTTCGGGCTCCCCGAGCTCGCGGCCGAGCGCTTGGCCGTAGCGGCAGAGCTCGACCACCGCTTGGGCGTCGTCACCGTATTCCTCGAGCGCCGATTCATCCTCGGTGATTCGCTGGCAGACCTCGCCGCTGATCCAATCCTCGCCCTCGATGACGCCTCGGGCGTAGAGGTCCTCGCAGGTCGCCCCCCCCGCGAATAGCAGCGACTCGTTGAGGCATTTGAGTCGGTAGTCCGCGACCGGAACGAAGTAGCCGATCTGGTCCCCGCCGAGCCCCACGGTGAGCGTCACCTCCTCGTCGACAAGCGACAGCAAGTGGCCGGGGATATGGTAGTCCGCGCCCACCGCGTGCAGATGCGGCTCACGATAGTACTTCTCGGGTGCCGCGGTTTCGAAGTCATCGGGCAGGCCTGCCACGAGCTCGGGAGGGAGCTCGCCGGGCATGAAGAGTATCCCGACGTTACCGAAATCGACGTGCGCAATCTGCGACCCGATGACGTCGCCCTTTGCGATTTGACTGCCGAAGATTGCTAGCAAGCGATCGTCGATGACCTCCCCGCCGTCCTCGACGCAGTTGTCTTCGCTGAATGGCTTGCCGGTGCAGTTGTAGAGCGTCGGTGCCGACCAACCGATGTCGCCGTCGGCGATCAGAGCTCTGAAACCGATGTTGGTCAGGCGCGTGTAGAAGCTCTCGAGCCTGACGCTCAGCTCGGTGATGGTGGTGGGCGTCGACTGCTCCATCGCCCGGCCTACCGCGTTGGCAAGCTCGGTGCCGATGGATTCCGTCTTCGCGAAGCTGCGGCAAAGGTAGGCCGGCCGGTCCTCGCATTCGGTGAGCGGGACGGCGCCGTCGGGGACCGTGAGCCCATCGCCTACCGGGTGGTCCTCGTCGACGACCCATGTCGGCGCGGCTCCCGGCCCGACTTGGCTACCGAGGGGCCCGTTGAAGTAGAGCACTTCTCCGCCTCGGCTCGCTTGCAGGCGCTCCCGCACGACGCCCGGATAGTCAGCAGTGAGGTAGCGGCCGTTCGCGGTGCAGTCACCCTCGTCCCAGCCTTTGACGGCACAGGCCTCCTCGAGGTTCGCCGCATCGGCCGGAGGCGTCCACCCGAGCGTCGACTCCGGATGACCGGTCCACTGAACGAGCGTGGCAATCGACTCTCCGCCTTCCGCGGCGTCGATGGCGAGCACGTTCAGCAGTGTGTTGCGGATGACCGGGTCCCGTACGTCGTCGGCTCCGTAACCGTGATCGCCAGTGGCCGACGACATGGTGGCCGGCTGCATCGCCGCAACCGCGTCCACCGCGGCCGCACCAATTTCATCGACCATGAGAGAAAACCAATCGTCGTTGATGCTGAACGCCGAATCGGGCCCATGGTGGTTGTGTGTCGCTGAAACGAGGATCGGCGCCTCCGACCAATCGTCCGGGAGGAGAGGTCGCACTCGGTCGAGCATCACGGCGATATCGGAGCCGAAGTACGAATAGGTGTCGGCCATGATGATCA
>JAFDFW010000752.1 GCA_019309605.1 Deltaproteobacteria bacterium
AAATCGTCCACGACGAGTCGATTCCAGAAGAGATGCACACATTGCTGCGCGACATGGTCTACGGCCAGCTCGAGCGGAACTACAATTCACTCGAGGAGATCCGGGCTGAAGCACTGGGCTGGCCTGCCATCATCGAAACGGAGATGCGTGACGCGGCGCTCGGTACGCTGGCGACGCTCCGCGGGGAGCTCGCGGAGGGATCGTTCAGCAAGTCGCGCCTCGAAGCCATGCGCCGCGCCGCGAGCGGTCTTCGGATGATCGAAAAGGGGGAGCGCCTACCTCGCAGGGAGCGCCTCAAAGCCCAGCTCCGTAATGGGCTTCGCGCGCTGTTTGGCGAAGAGCAGCTCGAGCGTTGGAGCGAACGCCTGGGCTTGGCCGGGTCGCTACCCACCGAGGAGCTCACCGCCGGCTCGTTCGCCGCTCCTGAGGTGGCGGCCGACCTACCGCTGGTCTATCGGCGACTCTTCGCTGCCGACACGATGGAGGCCGGCGACGTGCTCACCGGCCGTGGCGAAGAGATTCGCCGCGCAGAAGCCGTGCTTTCGAGTGAGGTCAAGGGGCGGCTGCGATCGGTCGCGCTGGTTGGCGTCGACGGCGTCGGCAAAGCGGCGGTCTCGAGCGCCATCGTGCGAAGCCGCCGTTGGAAGAACGTGAAGCGGGTCGTGTTCACCGCCCCCGTTAGCGTCGAAGACGTCGACGCGATCTTCCAGGACGCCCCCGAGGGTCAGCTCGTGGTCGTGGACGGCCTGCATTGGATGCTTTCGATGGCCCCAGGGGGCTTCGACCCGCTTCGCAGGTTCGTCAAAGGCATCATCGAAGAAGGGGGCAGACGCCGTTGGTTGGCGCATGGCGCCGTCCTGTTTTGGAACTTCGCGTCGACTGTCGCTCCACTGCGTGACGCATTCCCCGAGACCGTTCGCCTCGATCCTTTGAGCGAGCAAGAACTGCAAGCGGCTGTCATCGCCAGGCACCGGTTGAGCGGTTTCGAGCACTCGTTCGATCGCGGGGATGGGTCGCCGATCGAAGGCTTGTTCGCGCGAAGTGCAACTCGCATTCGCCGTCCATACGACCAGTATTTCCACGAGCTTCACGACGCGACCGGTGGTCTGGTGCGCGACTCGCTTCGACTGTGGCTGGCTTCGATCCGGGGGATTCAGGACGACATCGTCCACGTTGGACCAATTCCGGCGTCGCCGTACGCGCGCGTTCGGCGCCTTCCGGACGACATTCTGGTCAACCTCTACCAGATCGCGCGCGAAGGTTGGATCGACGCTGCCGGCCAGGCGAGGCTGTTCAGGCTCGATCTGAACACCGCCCAGGCACAGCTGAGCCGACTCGCCCACCTCGGCTTGCTCGACGAACGCGAGGGTGCGTTCGTGATTGCGGTCCATCTTCGAGGCGTGTTGGGCCGAGTGTTCGACGAGCGAGGATGGGTGCTGTGATGTCCGCGCTTCACTGTCGCTTCTTGTCAGTTCTCCTGCTCGCTTCGATCGCGGCCCCGGCCGGAGCACAGCTCATTGACCCGTCGGTAGAGCCCTCGCCGGCTTCGGGGTTGGGCCAAGCGGAGGAGCAGGCAGAGCCGCCACCGGCGGCCCCAGAGCCCGTTCGGGAGCCGCCTCCCGCCGCAAAACGAAGACCCGAGCAGGCGGCTCCCCTCACTGAGCCTCCCCCGGAGCCGCCGCGCTGGATTGCCAAAGCGCCTCTGGCGCCCGTATCGGTCGAGGAGCCCCCGCCAGCCGAAGGCCGCAATCAGCTCCTCATCCTCTTCCTGACGCTCCTCGGCGTGGGCCTCGTGCTGTTCATCGCCGAACGCGCCCGCAGTTGGATCACGACCAACATTCCATTGCGGCGCGTTCTGGGCGCCCTGGTCTTCGTGTTACGCCTTGTCGGTCTCGGGGTCCTTCTGGCGATCGTCCTCGAGTTGGTGCCGGGGGGCCAGGATTGGATTCTGTGGACGCTGGTGGTTCTGGCGTTGGTCGTTGGATGGTCGGTGCGTGATCTCTTCGGCGACGTGGTCGCGGGGGGAATCTTGGCCGCAGAGCGCCGTGTTAAGAAGGGCATGTGGGTCTCCGGCGATGGGTTCCAGGGTACGGTCGAAGGGCGATCGCTCCGAGCAACCTGGCTGCGTGACGGACAACGGATGCCGAGCACGAGGTGGTGGTGCGCCTCGAAGGCTACGCCGACGCCGGCAAGGTGCGAAGGGCGCTCACCGACGCAATCCTGAGCTCGCCCTGGGTGCTTGCCGGGGCCACCCCGGTGGTGCTGCGGGACCCTGCCGATCCGGTGGTTTGGCGCGTTCGAACTAAGCTCCTCGAGCCGCGTTTTTCAGTGCACTTCGAAGGAGAGCTTCTCGAGCGCGTCGAAGACTTGCTGCGCCACGAACCTGAGC
>JAFDFW010000753.1 GCA_019309605.1 Deltaproteobacteria bacterium
CCTAGGGGCGACGCTGCCTCAGGAGTGCATTGCGATGACGTCTTTGCACTTCATGTGCGTGATGTGGGGGGCGAATTTTTTCATACCCAGTTACGATGCATGGCTGCGTGAGCAGGACGGTGCGGGGGCTTATCGCTGGCATCGGCTGTTCCTGCAACACCTTCAAGTCGACTACAGCAAGCAACGTTGGCTCCTCAAGAGCCCGGGCCACCTTCCCTTCATTCAAGCCATCGTCGACGAGTACCCGAACGGGAAGATCGTGCAGACGCATCGCGACCCCATGCGGGTCATTGCGTCACTGTCGAGCTTGACGTGCGCGCTGCGCGGCGCGTTTTCAGACGAGATCGACCCGGTGCAAACGGCCGCAAACGAAACGGCGCACTACGCGAGGCTGCTCAAGACCGGCATGGAGCAACGGGATCGGATCGAGGCCGAGGAAGGCTCGGGGAGGTTTTTCGACGTTCAGTTCGAGGACATTCTGAAACGGCCGCTCGAGGTCATCGAAGAGCTCTATGGTCACTTTGGTTTTGAGTGGAACGCGGACATTCGTGATCGGATGAGTGCGTATCTGAAGAACCGTCCGCGCGAGAAGCATGGGACGCATCAGTACACCTTGGAGGAGTTTGGGCTGAGTCGGGAGGAGCACGGGCCGTTGTTTGCCGATTACTGCGAGCGATTTGATGTGAGCGGCGAGGGCTGAGGCGCTGCGTTGGCGGGGAGATGGTCGTCTCGTGGCGAGGCAGCGTTCACGAATTGGCGGCTGCGTAGGGCGCCTGATTCAATGACTGTGGCACACGCAGTTTCTGCTTGTTAGCCTGGATTTGGTAGCATTTCTCGGGGGGACTTATGACGAAGAGCAAAGGGGCGCTCGCTGTGAGCGTGGAGCTGAACGATGGGTCCTTTCGGGCTTGTGTGGACGATTGTCGGGGCGCGACACGCAAGATTTTCAAGGGGCTGACGGCCGAAGAGCGGAACGCGCTCGCCGCTGAAGCGTGGGAGGTCGGGATTCGAGCCTTGGCCACCGCCGGCCGAAGAGCGCGCAGCGCCGACGAACCGCGGAGACCGATTCGGTTGAGCACGATACCGCCGTCGAGTTGGTGACGAGGCGCAGGACTTTTCACGTTCAGAGGGTCGCCGGGAGAGGTGTGTGCACGGGCACTAGCACCCCACTCTCTCCGAGCTGCGAGCCGGAGCTGACGTGCGGGGCGAATTTGTCCCACTCGCTCGATGCAACGCAGTACAGGCAGAAGTCGCCGTGGTCGTAGATGGAACAGTCAATCGGGCCGCGCTCATCTTTGTGCACCTGGGCTCCGACGAAGGGGGTCTTGGTTGGCCTTACCGGTCTGGTGAGCACCCAGGTGATTCCATCCGCGCCGTGGGTGCCCGTGAGCAGGCTGTCGCGCTCCCACTCGTTTTGCTCTAGCAGGTCGACGCCAAAAAATTTCAGGATGCTCAGCAAGGGGTGGATGGTGCGCTGGAAACGCCCCGGCTTTTCGCCCGGCATCATCATCGGGCCGGAGCCCACGCCGATGTACTTTGTGACGCCGGCAGCTTTCATGGCGTTCCAGACGTGCGGGAGGTTGTGAGTCTTCGGGCGCTTCTGTCGGTCGTCGCCGAGCGCCGAGATGACGCCATCGCAGCCGGTGAAGGCTTCCTTCAACTTGTCCTCTTCATCTAGCTGCGCCTCGACCACGGTCGTCGTTGGTTTCACGTCTGTGAACTTGTGCGGCGAGCGGGTGACCACCACCGCCTCGATACCGAGCTCTTCGGCCCGCGCGAGGATCCCCGTACCGTAGGTTCCGCTGGCGCCAATGATGGCCACCTTGGCAGGCTTTGCGATGTTCGTGCTCATGGGACCCCTGCGACTCTTGCGTACGCAGAATATCACGCCGCGGGCATGCGCCGAGCTGGCGGCGGCCTGGGTGCCTCCGGGGCGGTCGTGGGGCGGGGCGTGTGGAGACCTAGCGAATGAAGGTTTTGCGCCTGGGGGCTAGTGGGCGCACGGAATGCGCAGCGCTCGCATACGTATCGTTCGCCTGTTGGCTGGCGGATAGTCACTACAGAAGCGTTTTTTGGGGGGCCCGGGTCGCAGGTTCGGCGGCGGCTAGAACTGGCACGAACCTCGCAGGCATTCAGC
>JAFDFW010000754.1 GCA_019309605.1 Deltaproteobacteria bacterium
CCCATCACCGTCACCTACGCTTTGCGGAACCCCGACAAGTACGAACGACTCGTCATCCTCAATACGTTCCTCGACACCGATCTCCCCGACTGGGGCCTCTTGCCCAAGCTAGCGAGCATCCGACCCGTCGGAGAGATCTTGATGAAGCTGGGTGGTAAGTCGATCACACGAGCTGGTCTGGAAGCGGGCGTCGTCGACAAGTCGCGGATTTCGAACGAGGTTTTCCACCGGTACTACATGGCCGACGGAAGCCCCGACAAGGTGAACGAGACCTACCTGGGCACCCTCCGAGCCGACTCTACGAAAGATTTGAAGTTCATCGAGGACAACCTGCACACGATCGACAAGCCCACGTTGATCATTTGGGCGGAAGAGGATTCCTATCTTCCGCTTCGCCTCGGCGAGCGAATCCACGAACACATCGTAGGATCCAGCTTCAAAACGCTACCGGCATGCGGTCACTTCCTGCAGGAGGACGAACCGGAGAAGGTGACGAAACTGATCATCGAGTTTCTCGACAGATGAGCGACAAGACCCTCCTCCTTCGCAACGGTCGAAAGCTCGCCTATGCCGAGTATGGCGACCCCGATGGGTGTCCCGTGATGCTGTTCCACGGGAATCCATCTTCAAGACTTTCCTGGGGACTCATTCCCGGCTCTCCGTTCCGCCCCCACGTACGACTCATCGCGCCGGATCGCCCGGGCTTTGGTCGCTCGGATTTCCAGCCGGGTCGCCGGCTGCTCGACTGGCCGGACGATGTATGCGAGTTGGCGGACGCGCTCGGACTCAATCGCTTTGCTGTTCTGGGCGTGTCGGGAGGAGGCCCCGCGACCCTCGCTTGCGCCTGGAAGATTCCGCAGCGGCTGACCGCGGCTGGCGTGGTCAGTAGCCCGTGTCCCACGGACGTGCCCGGCGTCACAGAGAGAATGAGCCGAACCAACCGCACGCTTTTCTTCCTCACCCAGCATGCGCCGCCATTCGTCAGGCTCAACATGGCCTTTCTCGCCTCCCTTGCTCGAAGGGATCGTCTCGTCGAACGGCTGGTCTACAAGATGGCGGATGTCGACAAGGCCATGGTTGAACGACGAGAGATACGGCAATACCTCTCGGTAGGCTTTGCCGAAGCCCTGAGGCAAGGAGGAGCTGGCTCGGCGCACGAGCTCGTGATCAACCACGGGCGACCATGGGGCTTTGCGCTGGAGGATATCGAAATCAGGGTGTACCTCTGGCAGGGCGAAGAGGACCCAAGTGTTCCGCCCGCCATGGGCCGATATCTCGCCCAGACCATTCCCAACTGCAAAGCGACCTTCATTCCGGGTGCCGGACACCTATGGATCCTGGACCACGTTGGGGAAGTCCTCGACGCATTGGTCCCTGAGCGCAAGGATGGTGGCGAACGCTAGCCCGTTTTTGGTTGGGCCGATGCTTGCTAGTCTCGGGAGCATGCGGATTCTGGTCTATGGCGCCGGAAACATCGGCAGTCCCTACGCCGGCCTTCTGAGCCATGCCGGACACGAGGTGTCGATTCTTGCCCGAGGCGAGCGTCTCGCGACAATCCGCGAGGTTGGCATCGAGCTCGAGGACTGTGCTATCGCGATGGCGAGGCGATCCCATGGTAGCTCGAAGCAGGCGGCCAACTCTGCACACCCTCGCCTATCGCTGTGAGAGCATCCACGCCAGAATCGGTAGATCGAAGTGAGAACCGCTGTTCTTTCGTGTGAGGCGGACTGCTGCAACGACCGCCTTCTCGCTCGCTCAAATCACCCGCAGTACCCCCCACGCCTGACGCAACCGCTCCGACAAGAAATCGATGGAGTCGAAGTTTGGGACACGTGTCCGAAGTTGATCCTCCAACCCGGACTCACTGGGGTTTAGGCAGGTCTCATGATCGGGATGCGCCCGCGTAATCGCTACTGAATCGTGCGAAACAAGGGGGTCTGAAGCAGGTTCGATTCCCACCGCCTCCACTACTTTCACCAGCTTTTCGTATGCTGAACGAATCGTTGGCAACGAATCTGGCTACATCACAGCGGCGGTAGGCATCACCCAGGCCATCCATCATGCCGGTGGTGAAGGTATTCATCGCATCGGGGCGATTGAACGTGATGACCGCCACACCATCGTTGATGTCCAGTT
>JAFDFW010000755.1 GCA_019309605.1 Deltaproteobacteria bacterium
CACCGTAGTTGTCCGTCGTGACATGCGGGACTCCGTACGTCGTACGAACGATCGTTGCGGAGTAGTCCCTGCCGGGGCCCGTTCCTCCGGTGCCGGAGCTATCGCTGCTGCTGCAACCTGCTGCAACCTGCTGCGGCGATCAATCCGCACAACCCGATCAAAGTCATCAAACGCGTCATTTGTCTCTCCCGGTCCCTGCCCGACATTCCGCAATGAAGTGGCGCGCACCCTAGCAGCAGATTCAAGGTCGCTGTAGTCGCTTTTTCGTGCGTTATCGGCCAAGTCGGTGCTTGATGATGCCTGGCAAGCTCCGACCGATATCGGCGATCGCCTTCGCCCAGCTGAACCGGTCGACCCATTCGGTGATGAGGCCGTCTTTCACGCGGAATTCCCCCTGAACGGGCAGGGTCATCGACAGGCCGGCGCCTTCGATGATGTCGATGCGGTCCGTATACACGACGCCGTCGCCACGCTCATGGATATCGAGAAACTGCACTTCAAAGCGGGTGGTCTCCCCAAACATCCCACGAAGCATTTTCTCAAACCGGTCTTTGTTGGTGGCGGTCGTCCACGGCACGTTCACCCAGCGAATATCTGCCGAGACCAGCAAAAGCGCCCCATCGAAATCCAGCCGCTCCAAAGCAGAAACAAACGCTTCCACCACTCCCTTCGCCGACCGCTCATCACCCACGCCCCAACCATAAACAAATTAACCCCCAAGAAAAGGGGACAGTCGCCTTTTTCAAGAGGGTTAAGAGTCGGTGAGCTCGGTGGAGGGGCCGGGGCGCGCTCCTCGAGCCGCGCGAGAGGTTCTCAGCGCCTTGCTGTTCGTGATAGTGCACTCGGCCATGAGGCTTCCCGCGCGTTCCCGAGTTGCACGCTCGCTGTTGGTTCCTGCGCTCGTGCTCGTGGCGGCATGTGCCCACGTCCCGCAACGCTCCCCCCTCCCGATGGAACACATCGAAGACGCCGAGGTGCTGGGCATTCCACGCGTTCGCATGTGGGGTGATGCGCCTCCGCCGTGGGAGCACGATTGGTTCGAGAAGAGCAAGGCCGAGATCAAGGAGCGCTACTCGGGTGTCTATGGGCGCCGGCACACCTACCTTGCGATTTCCGGTGGCGGCGAGAACGGCGCATTTGCGGCCGGGTTGCTGCTGGGGTGGACCGCAGCCGGGGACCGTCCGGAGTTCACGTCGGTCACGGGGATCAGCGCCGGGGCGCTGGTTGCTCCCTTTGCGTTCCTCGGACCCGAATATGACGACGTGCTGCAGAAGGTCTCGGTGGGGCTCACAGCGAAGGACGTCTACAAGGAGCGCGGGCTGATCAGGGCCCTTCGCACCGACGCCATGGCGACCACGGGGCCCCTCCAAGCGTTGATCGCGCAGCACGTCGATGAGGAGGTCATGGAGAAGATCGCCGCCGAGCATCGCAAGGGCCGTTCTCTGAACATCGGCACCGCGAATCTCGATTCGATGCGGCCTGTCATTTGGCGCATCGGCGCCATCGCAAACAGCGGTCATCCCGATGCCCTGAAGTTGATTCACCGGATCCTCCTTGCCTCGGCTTCGATCCCCGTCGCGTTTTCCCCCGTGCTCATCGAAGTCGAAGCAGGTGGCGTGAAGTACGACGAGCTGCACGTCGACGGCGGCGCCACCTCGCAAGTGTTCCTCTATCCCATCGGCATCGACTATGACCATGTCCTCGAGAAGCTCGCGGTGCCCGGCCGGCCGGAGGTCTACATCATCCGCAACTCACGCCTCGATCCGATGTACGAGCAAGTGCAGAACAAGCTTTTCCCCATCGCAGGCCGCTCGCTCGACTCGCTCGTTCGGACGCAAGGCATCGGCGACCTCTACCGTATCTATCTCCAAACCTGCCGCGACGGGTTGGACTTCAACCTCGCGTACATCCCTTCAGACTTCACCAAGGAGTCGGAAGACGAGTTCGATTCGGAGTACATGCAGGCTCTTTTCGACACGGCCTTCGATCGGGCAAAGGGCGGGTACGACTGGGAGAAGATGCCGCCGGAGCTCGAGGAAGCCCCCGTTCATTGCCGATGAGCGGTCGGCATCCTGTCCTTGCTTGCCCATTCGCCGGCTCTAGGCTCTCGCTATGCGAACACTCCTCTTCTCTCT
>JAFDFW010000756.1 GCA_019309605.1 Deltaproteobacteria bacterium
TGGAAGGTCGGGGGTGAAGGTCGAAAGCTGTGGTCGGGCACAGCGGTCTTCGACGAAGACGGAAACACTTGCGCCTCGGCGTTGACCACATGGATCCAACTCAAGCCCGACCAACCGGACTTTCGTGTTGAGACAGGCAAGTGAATTGATCGCGTCCCCAATGATGCCGAATTGGAAGGTCGGGCCAGCCATCCGGACCTCATAACACTGGGAGCACGTGCAAGAGGCCGCCGCTTCTCACGGGGCTCGTGTTACGGTCGTCCCATGCCGTTTCTCGTAGGTTGCTTGGCGCTTGGCACGCCGCGTGTCGCCATCGTCTTGGTCATCCTTTTCAGCAACTACATCGGGCGCGCCTACGACACGACGCTCTGGCCGCTGCTGGGTTTCTTCTTCATGCCGCTGACAACGCTCTCCTACGCGTTTGCCATCAACAGCAACGGCTCGGTCGACGGGATGCATCTCGTGCTCGTCGTGGTGACCGCGTTGCTGGATCTCGGCTTGGTCGGGGCAGGGTCGAAGACCCGGTGGCGGGATTGAGCACGAGGGAAGGCTGCACAAACGGACGACGGTGCCCACAGGCCACACCCACTGTGGTGCAATTGGTACCGTCCGAGTCGCCGTGCAAATCGTTCGGCGCAGTTGTCACTCCCTGACCGTCGTCACCAGCCGGGTCAACGTCAGCCCCCCCAAAGCAATCTGAGGTTTCGCTGAGGCAGCCTTCCGTGCCTCCGGCGTCGGCTTGCCCGTTCCCCGGCGATGGACGATGCAGCGGTGATGGAACGAAGTGAAGACCGCCCGCACGTCGTCATTCTCGGCGGCGGATTCGGTGGGCTCTCGGCGGCGCGGGCTCTCGGCGGCGCACCAGTGCGCGTCACGCTCGTCGACCGGTCCAATCACCACCTCTTCCAGCCTCTGCTCTACCAGGTGGCCACAGCGCTGCTACCGGCCCCCGACATCGCTGCGCCGCTCCGAAGCCTGCTGTCGCCGTACCGCAACGTGCGCGTATTGCTCGCCGAAGTGCAGCGCATCGACGTCGAGAAGCGCGTCGTCGTGCTCGACCACGACGAGCCGCTCGAGTACGACTTCTTGATCCTCGCTACCGGACTCAAGCACGACTATCTTGGCCACCCGGAGTGGGAGCGCCACGCCCCCGGCCTCAAGACGCTCTACGAAGCCCTCGACATCCGGGGTCGCCTACTGCTGGCCTTCGAGGCGGCCGAGCGGCTCACCGATGCGGACGAGAAACGAGCGTTCCTCACCTTCGTCATCGTCGGCGGCGGCGCCACCGGTGTTGAGCTTGCCGGTCAGCTTTCGGAGATTTCGCGCAATGCCCTGCGTCGAGATTTTCGCACGATCGACCCTTCGAGCGCCCGCATTGTGCTCATCGAAGGCGCGCCCCGCATCTTCCGCGACTACCATCCGAGCCTCTCTGCGCGCGCACGGCGGGACCTCGAGTCCTTGGGCGTCGAGGTGCGTACGTCGACCTTCGTCACCGGCATTGATGAGGCGGGCGTGACACTCGGCGAGGGCGAACGCATCGAGGCTCACACGGTGCTCTGGGCCGCGGGGGTCCGGGCCAGCTCGATGACCAAGCAGCTTGGCGCCGAGCTCGACGAGATGGGCCGCGTGAAGGTCACGGCTTTCTGCACGGTGCCGGGCCGTGAGGAAGTCGCGGTGCTTGGCGATCTGATTCACCTCCGCTCCAAGAGGAACGGTCAGCCGCTCCCGGCAGTCGCGCAGCTCGCGCTCCAGAGCGGAAAGCTCGTTGCCGAGAACATAGTGCGTCGCATGAAGGGCGAGCCGCCACGGCCCTTCGAGTACTTCGACAAGGGGCTCATGGCGACCATCGGTCGAAACCGGGCCATCGTCGAGTCGCGAGGGCTCAGGATGACTGGGTTTCTCGCATGGCTCACCTGGCTCTTCATACACATCGCGTTCCTCGTCGGCTTTCGGAACAGGGTCGCCGTTCTCTCGCAGTGGATCTGGGCGTACGTCACCAATCGACGCGCTTCGCGTGTTGTGTTCAGCCATCCAAAGGAGCAGGGCGCCACGGTGCTCGAGCCTCGCGTCTCGCAGCGCCCAAGCGCGGCGGAGCAGGCCACGTCAGAAATAGGCGTTCCAAACGCCCGACCA
>JAFDFW010000757.1 GCA_019309605.1 Deltaproteobacteria bacterium
ATAGGACTCGAACCTATGACCAAGCGATTAACAGTCGCCCGCTCTACCAACTGAGCTACGCTGGAATGGCTGCGAGGGATAGCGTGCCTTGCGGTCCTGTCAAGGGCAGGAATTTGCAGTGAATTCTGCCGCACAGATTCCGGCCTGGCGCGCTACCGCTCTGCCTCGGGCTGGTCGCTGCTCGCCGGCTGTGCGTCCGCCTTCGACTCGCCGTCCACGTCGTGCCCCGTCCACTGCGCCATCGATGTGTCGGCGCCAAAGAGATGGGAGATTCGATCGTAGAGGGCCGTGGGTAATAGCTCTCGCAGGAGTGGGGTGATCTTGACCATCCAAGGCTCCAACACATGGATGCGGTTGCGCTCGACCGCCTGGACGACCTTTTCGGCGATGAACTCTGGTTCGAGGATGCTCGTCGCCTTGGGTGCGGCGGCGCCCTTGAACATGCCGGTACCGATGTAGCTCGGGCATACGATTGTGACGTGTACGTGCTCGTGCCCGAGCACCTTGAGCTCGGCGCGGATCGATTCGGAGAAGCCGATCACGGCCCACTTGCTCGACGCGTACGTGGAGCCGTACGGCAGGCCGACGAAACCCGAGGCGCTCGAGATATTGACGAGGTGCGCTTCGGGGCGGGCGATGAGGTCTGGCAGAAACGCGTGCGTCATGGCGACGACGCCCATGGTGTTGACCTCGTAGGTCTTGAGGTGGTGGTCGAGAGGCGTCTCGGTGAAGGGGCCACCAAATACGATGCCCGCATTGTTCACCAGTACGTCGATTGGACCCGCCTCCGCGGCAATTTGCGCCTTCAGTGATGCGATGCTCGCCGGATTCGTCACGTCGACCGGGAAGCCCCATGCCGCAACGCCCAGTGCTTCGATTTTGGCTTTGGCCTCGGGGAGCTTTTCTTCGTTGAGGTCGGCGATCACGATGTCGGAGCCGCGCCCGGCGAACTTCATCGCCATCTCGAGGCCGATGCCCTGGGCTCCACCTGTGATCAATACGCGTTTGCCGTCTAGCTTGCTCATGGCGACCTCTTCGTGGGGCTAGCCGTCCGGAGTGATCGTCAGCTCGACTCGGGCGGTCTGATTGGGGGTGAGGACCTGGAGGATCTCCAGGTTCGCATCCCATGTCCAGCTGCAACCTCGATCCTCGTCACATCCAGCCAGTGACCAACCATCTGGGTAGTGGCGGGTTGCCGGCAGGTAGATCTCGGTCGCGAGCGTAGCCGACGGAGACGGGTCGAAGGCGAGAGCGAACATGCGGGTGTCAGGATCGTAGGAGAACGAACGCGGGACACCGGCAACGCGTTGGGGGTAGGGGCGCACGACCGCGTTGGCGTTTGCGCGCTCGACGAACCCGCCCTGGTCATCGCGTTCCCAGATGCCCCAGCCTCCCGGGTCGTACGACCAGTAGGTCCAGCCAAGCATCATGCGGTCACCCATCTCGAGGAGCTCCCGCATGAACAGGTCGGCGTTGGGCCAGGTCGGGTTGAAGCCCCACTCGCCGAGCAGGAGAGGCGCCTTTTGGAGCTCGGTCTCGATGTTTCGCCTGGCTTCCCAGTTCTCGAGGGTGTCGTCGGATTCGGGGGTGTACTTTTGTTCGAATTCGAACTGGACCGAATAGAGGTGGGGCGCGTACCCGATCCGTGCCTCGCCCTCCCGGGGGTCCTCGAGCTCGAGGATGAACGAGGGTTGCCCGGCGGCCGGCGCAGCGACGCGCGGCTCGTAGAAGATCCACCCGTCTTGATCCACTTGGCGAATCGCGGTGATCATTCGCGCGTAGAACTCGGTGAAGAGCGTCCGATCGAACTCCGCGGCTTCTCCGTCAGGCGGGGTGTGGGTGATGTCGCTCACGTTGTAGACAGACCCAGGCGAAGGCTCGTTCAGGATGTCGTAGCCGAGGACGGCAGGGTGGTCCTTGAAGCGCGCGACCACCGCAGCCCATGCGTCGGCGAAGTGGTCTTGTAGGTGGCTGTGCTCGCCCGGGTACTCGAAGAAGTTGTCGAAGGCGGCTCGGACCGCGGGCGCGAAGTAGTTGAACGACCAAACCGGGTGCTGCTCAAAGGGCAGGTCGTCGTCTTCGATCGCCCATTCAGGCGCGCCATCGCAGCAAAAACGCGCGGCATAC
>JAFDFW010000758.1 GCA_019309605.1 Deltaproteobacteria bacterium
AAGGATATGAGGGCCCTCTTCTCCCAGCAAGTCGTCGGCGTTTCTCTGCAAAAGGCGGAACCGAACGTCGACGGCAAGGTGTGGCACGGCAGTTGCAAAACAATCCGAGCAACAACAGCAACCACGGAGGAGAAGCCATGAGCGCCGTCGATACACACGCAGTCGAAACCAAGGTCAAGGACATGTACGAGCGAGTCGCCCAGGACCCGCACGGAGAATTTCACTTCGAGATGGGCCGCGCCCTCGCCGAGCGTCTCGGCTACTCGCCTTACGATCTCGATCGGGTCCCCGCCCCGTCGATGGATTCGTTCGCGGGCGTCGGTCATCACTTCGATCTTGCGGCATTGCAGTCGGGTGAGCGCGTGCTGGACCTCGGTAGCGGAAGCGGCCTCGACTCCTTCGTCGCCTCGCTCAAGGTCGGCGCCACCGGCACGGTCGTCGGCATCGACATGACCGTCGCGCAACTCGACAAGGCGAACGAGCTCCGACAACAAGGTGGTTTCTTGAACGTCGAATACGTCCACGGCTACATCGACCAGCTCCCCTTCGAAGACGAGAGCTTCGACGCGGTCATCAGCAACGGCGTCATCAACCTCGTCGCCGACAAAGACAATACCTTCAAGCAAGCGGCCCGCGTGCTGAAGCGCGGCGGCCGGCTCGCCCTGAGCGACATCGTCACCGGCGTGCAGCTCCCCCAAGGCATCGTCTGCGACGCAACGCTCTGGGCCGCATGCATCGGAGGCGCCATGCACCGCGACAGCTACCAGCAAGCCATCGTCGACGCCGGCCTCACCATCGAGGTCGTGCAGCCCAACCCGCAGTACCGATTCATCAGCGACCAAGCCAATGGCGCGACAACCAAGTACGAAGTGCAGAGCATCTCGCTCGTCGCCGTGAAGCCCTAACCCGACCCTTTTGAACCCAACTCATTTTAGAAAAGAGCACGTCATGGAAAAGAATTACACACGCAAGTTCCTGGAAATCCAAGGCTTCAACCTGGACGACGAGGCCTTGGTCGAAATCGGCGCCTGGATGCGATGGCCGTACGTCCTCTGCGCGAGCATCCTGACTGTGGGCGTGGTCCTCGCTTCGCCCGCGATCCTCTGGACGCTGTCGACGGTCGCAATCGCGACGGTATTTCTGCCGTACCATCCATTCAATTACGTCTACAACTACGGCGTTCGCCACCTGACCGGGACGCGCCCGCTCCCGCCAGGCACGGTGCAAGGCAAGTTCTCCTGCGGCGTGGGTGGCGTCTGGCTGATCGCGACGGGCGCCGCATTCTTCACCGGCGCGGCAACAGTGGGCTACGTCTTGGGCGGGGTCTTGGTTGCGATCGCCACCCTCCTGGCGACGACACAGCTGTGCATCCCCTCCGTGATCTTCAACGCGCTCTTCGGTAGGAAGCTCTGCGAGACGGCGTAGCCGCCCCCCCCGATCCGAACCTGCCCCCGCACAGACCGCGATTCGCCCCCAGCGAGTCGCGGTCTGTGTTTAATATTGGCACCTGCGATGGGGATTTGTGACAATGCTGGGGTCTCCCGGGGGGGGGCCAAGGAGTCGTCCATGATCAAATTCGTTCAGTGTATTCGTCGCAAGCGCGGCCTCTCGAAACAGGAGTTTCGCGAGCAGTGGGTCGCTTACGGCGAGAAGGTGAAAGCGGTTGCAGAGGCGTCGGAGGCGACGCGAACGGTATTGAGCATGGCGCTGGCCGTAGAACAGAACTTGGAGATCATGCAATCGCGGGGAACGAAAGCCCCGTACGATGGAATGGTCGAGATTTGGTGGGAACGGGCCAACGATGTGGTCGCGTTTTTGGATTCAGGCGTGGGTGACGAGATCCTCGACGACCTGCGTCGCGCGCAGGAGGCCCTCATGGACCTGCCCAACTGCACGTTCTTCTTCGCGAGCGAAGAAGAATAGTCTCTTCCCTATTGCGCTTACGTGGCCTCCGGCGGTAGGAAGATGCCTTCAGGAGGAGCTGTCCCATGACGCAATCGGAATTCGACCCCTCGCACATCATGCAGGTCGGAATGGGCTTTTTCGGCGCTCGAGCGCTCCTTACCGCGGTCGAGCTCGGCCTGTTCACCCATCTTGGCTCGGGGAAACTAACCGGCGAAGCG
>JAFDFW010000759.1 GCA_019309605.1 Deltaproteobacteria bacterium
GCGCGTCGCTCCCCCTACCGACGGTGCCCGCTGCCGCCCCGGCCAGGCTCGCCGGAAGAATCCTGGGCCCATGCCGCCGGCGCCAGCAGCGCCACGCCAATTACGGCCACCACAAAGTACTTTCTTGATGTCTTTTCGTACTCCTAACCATTCCTGAAGAAAGATCGCCCCCTATTTCACTCAATTCACTGTGAAGCCGCCGGCGTGTACCAGATCGGCGATGAATAGGCCCGTTCCTGGATCGTGGCCGGTACGCCCTCAGGCGGTTCTACACCCAGCTTTACCGCATCATAAGTCGACCAGCGCGGCGTCGGGATCTCCAGTACGCGCACGTAGTAAACCGCCTTGATGTTCGGGTCGAAATCCGGATCGGTCCACACAACGCTCAACTGGCTGTCGCCGACGTCGTTGGTGTAGGTGGCTTTCTTGATGTCGACCGTGTTGCCCACCGGGGGCAGCTTGCCAGATTTGGGATCGAGCGTGCGATTATCTGACCAGGCAACTTCATAGATCTTTTCTGCCGGATATCCAGTTCGCGGATTGCTCCACCCTTTGATAATCTGGATGCGGTCGAGATTGCCGCCCTCCGGATCTTTCAGGGCCCAGACCGCAAAGGTTGGCGCCTTGGCGCTGTCCGGTTTCTCTGGCAGGTCCCGTCCCATGGGCACACCTTCTTTGTATGCTTTGGCGACGAATTCCTTGTCTTCGACCAAGCCCTTCGCGTAACCCCAACCACCGAAGAAGCGCAGCCGGATCAGGGTGCCGGTGGTGCCGTAGGTCTCCTTGCTCATCATGCCGTTCCAGATGCCCTCGCGGGTGTTCTCGGTTGCCCAGACGGCAGTGGTACCAGCGCTGGAGACACCGAACCCCGTCTCGCCGGTCGCGTTCGGTACCGGGTTGAGACGTTTCTGCGGCGTGTCATCCAAGTTGCCGTGGGCGCCCTTCCAGTCCCATTCTTCATTGCCCTGGTAACCGGAGTGCACGTCCGCGCCGGCGACGAGCCCCATCTTGTAGGGATTGAAGCCGGTTTCGGTCTCGATCCTCATGCCCTCAACGAGGCCTTGACGGTAGAATCCACCATGAATCTGTGACGGGGTGCCAAGGCTGATCAGACTCGGGAAAGGCTCGAAGTTTGCGAACTCGTCGTTGGGCGACATCCACGGATGGGCCTCGGAACTACCCTTGGTCTGGTGGATCTCGAAGAGTGGCTCGTTCGCTTGTTGTCGCCTGGCGTAGCGTGCATCAATTATCATGCCAAGATTCCGCGAGCCATATTTGGCATCCATTGGAGTGCCAACGAACTTTCTCGACGAAAACATCCAGCCATTGGAGACGTTGGAGTTATGCGGAATGGCGAAACAATCGATTCCTTCCTGGTTGCGCTGGATCTCGAGATAAGTCCAGAGATCTTCCGGCAAGACCGAATCAAAGGCGGAGAACGGAGCCGCAGCTGGCTTGTCCTTGAAGAAAACATTTCGGTGCATGTTCGCGCCGTTCGGGATGGAGGTCCACTCGAAAGCGTACAGCGCGGTGAACCTGCCCGGCTCGTTGTGCTTGTCCGCCGTCGCAATGAACTTCTGCCACATGCTGTGGCGCAGCTCGGGGGTGACGTATTCCTCCAGTGGCTTGTTGTGCACGAGAGTTTGGATCAGCGCTTGAACGGCAGGGCCAGCTTTCGACGGGTCTTTGACGCCCGCGTTAATTTGCTTCGCGAAGTCCGACTTGGAGAGTTCGCTCTTCGGGTCGGCGAATTCCTTGAGAACACCGTAATATTCCGCGTGATCCGTGATCGCGACAAAATCATATGGCGTCCGGCGCTTCATCTTTTCACCGGTGGTGGAGAGCTTGATCTCCTCGCCCTTGGCGAAGTTGTAGGCGTCGTCCCAGGTCGCACTGACACCGGCGGTGAAGGCGTCAAACGAGTTGCGGGTGTGCATGTGCTCCTCGCCAAAGTAGACGTTCTTGAGCGGGTTGGGGTCGGAAGACCCACGACCCGGCTCGCCGGCCGACCGATCTTGGGCCTGCAACGATGGGGCGGTCGTCGCCAGGATCATCAGTAGGACGGCAGTAACCGCTACGTTCGGAACCGATCGTTTCGACATCACTTCCTCCTCGTCATTGTT
>JAFDFW010000760.1 GCA_019309605.1 Deltaproteobacteria bacterium
CTTTGCGTTCCGCTCCTGCGCGCGCGACTGCGCGGCCGAAGCTTGAGCGTTCTGAAGTTGCAGCGCGTAGTCGGTCGGGTCCATGCGCGCGATCGTGTCGCCCTTCTTCACCGTGTCTCCGACGTTGACCGGCACCTCCAGCACTTGCCCCGAAACCTGAAAGCTCAGCCGGCTCTCTTGCCCTGCCTTCGAGACACCCGAGAACGTTCGCCGCGTCGCCGCGTCGCTCCCTTCGACCACCTCGTACCGAACGGGACGAATGACTTCGGGTTCTTCCTGTACATCCTCGCACCCGAGCAGCGCCAAGACGGCGGCCATCGCAATGAGAGTAGGTTTCTGTGCCATCAGTTGTGCTCCCGTGGATTGACTCGGGTTGGTTCGGTGGTCGGCTGGCTCCGCTGGCCTTCCTGCCTCTTGGCTGCAGCAAAGGCGTCGATTCGCTTGATGAAATCGTCGCGATGTTCCTGCGTTCCCTCGAGCGAGAAGGACCCCGCGGCGCGTTGCACTCGGAGCGCGTCGATCAAAAAGTCGTACAGTGCGTTTGCCGCCGCCAGCGCGGCGCCCAGGGCTTGGTTCTGGGCGTCGACGAGTTGGATGATGTCGGCCGCGCCGCGCTGGTAGAGGTCGGTGACCAACTCCAAGTTTCGCGCCGAAGCCTCGGCGGCATCGCGAGTCAGCTCGATGTTGGCGTAGGAAAAGCCGGCCTGATGCAGAGCGGACCGCACGTCTTGTTCGAGCCGCTGCGCGATCACCGCTCGGTCGGTGTGCAGGCGGTCGAGATCGCGGAAGGTTCGACGGATACGCGCGTAGTTCGAGGTTCCGTCGAAAAGGGTGAGTGTCGCTTGCGCGCCCACGTTCCACGTGAATGTTTGGCGTCCCGGGAAGCCCTCGACGTCGGGAGGGACCTCGCCGCCCACGCCTCCGGCGTACGGAATGTGCGTGAACCCGCCGATGACGGCGATGTCCGGAATGCCGAGCTGGCGGCGCTCGCCCTTAAGGAGCTCGTCCCGGGCACTGATCGTACTGTCGATGCTACGGATCTCCGGGGAATTCAGGAGCGCCTCCTTGGCCATGAACTCGCGGAAGACTTTGAATGACCACGGGTCTTCCAGGTATTTGGTGAGCCTCGGGTCGCTTCCCGGTGTGACTGCGCGAACGTCTTCCGGCGGAGGCACCCGGAATGGGGCCTCCAAAGGGCGATTCAAAATACGGTTGAGGTTGATCTCGGCCTGGTTGCGAGTAGCGCTCGCGCCAATGACGCTGGAACGGCTTTCCGCGATCTGCGTCTGCCATCGAAAGACCTCTTCACGGCCGGCAACGCCGATGGTGTTCCGCATTTCGGCGAGCGAGAGGTTCTTTCGCGTGAGCTTGAGGTTGTCACGATTGACGCGCTCGGTGTTGTTTGCCCGGAGCACGTTCAGATAGGCCTCGCCGGACTCGAGCATCGTATCGAGCCGCGCGGAGATGTAGTCGTGCTCCCTGCTCCAGTAGGTGTCCCGACGAAATCGCAGATCGGCGTGCCTCTGGGGAGAGTAGAGCAGCTGCGAGCCGCTGATGCCCCAAGTGAACTGCCGCTGCGCCTGAGCGAAGGAGCTCGAGACGGTGGGATCGTTGATGAGGAAGTTGCCATCCGCCCCGGCTTGCGGAAGCCAGTTGCCGCGCGACACCTTGATGCCTTCATAGCTCGCGTCGATCTCGAGCCCTTGCGCCATCAAGTCGAGGTTCGCGCGTACCGCATCGTGCATCGCGCTTTGCAGCGTGATGAGAGGGCCGCGCGTTCCGGTCTGGTCGTTGATCATGCGCGCTTCCGCCATCACGGCAAAGCGTGGCCAGGTCCCGATCGCTTTGGCGGTCGCCATGTTGATGACGAGCACCGGCCGCTGTTCGAACGAGATTGGGAACGAAGCGGCTGGCTCGCCCATGTAGATGCGCTGGACGAAGATGGCGGCACGCCGCATTCGGCGGATCTCGTCTTCTTCGGTTTCCATCGTGGCGAGGGCCCCCCGTTCGACCCATTTCACTCCCCCGCCCGCGTACGAAGGAAGGTCTTGCGCGTTGATGCCGTCGACCAAGACCTGCATCTCGTCGTCACTCCATTTGAAGACGGGGCCGATGTAGATC
>JAFDFW010000761.1 GCA_019309605.1 Deltaproteobacteria bacterium
ACTTCACCTTCACGCCGCTCCTGCCAGTGAGGGGCGGCTATGTGTTCGGCGACGTCAGCGCAATCTGGTTGGGGCAGCCCTGGCGTTTGCTCACGCCAATGTTCCTCCACTTCGGCTTCATGCACATCTTCTTCAACCTGTGGTGGCTGAAAGACCTCGGCACCGCGATCGAACGCGTATTTTCCTCGCGCTACTTGTTCGTCTTCGTGCTCGTAACCGCAGCGTTCTCGCACGTGCTCGAATACGCGGTGTCCGGCCCCACCACCTTCGGCGGAATGTCCGGCGTGGTCTACGCCTTGTTCTCGTTCATCTGGATCCGAGGCCGCCTAGACCCAAGCTTCCCCTACCGAATGCCTCAACAGCTAGCGACGTTCATGCTGATCTGGCTCGGTCTCGGCTTCACCGGCTGGGTCGGACCCATCGCAAACTGGGTGCACACCGGAGGGTTGATCGTCGGAGCGGTGTGGGGCGTGGCCTCGTCGGGCTACCTTGGACGGAAGCTCGGACGCTAGACGCTGACGCTGACGCTGACACTGACGCTGACACTGGCGCTGACACTGGCGCTGGCGCTGACACTGACACTGGCGCTGACACCGTCAGAGCAACGGCAACAACCGGGCGTAGGTCCGCTCCCGGTCCTGGTGGATATCATCCAAGATCGCCTGAATGTCCGCCCTTCCCTCGCGCTCGAGCATTCGCTCGTTGTGTGCCAAGACGGAAGCGGCCACTACGCGCGGGGCCTTTTGGGCCTCGAGCTCGCGCAGGTCGAGATCGAAAATGTCGGTGTAGTGCGGGGGGTCCTGGGCCCGGATTTCTTCGAGGCGGGTTCTTCGGACGAGCTGCACCGTGGGGTCCGGAGTCTGGCGTAGGAAGTGGATGGCGCCTGCGGAGTCCGGAGCCCTTGGGTAGAACGGCGCTGTCAGGAAGACTTCGCGTTCCTGCTCGCCAATCGATGCTGCCCAGTCCGCGAAGGCATCGGCGTCGCCGCTGAAACGCGGCGCGATCAGGAATGCGACGTCGACGGTCGAATCAGCCGCCCACTCCGCAAGGACCGGCGTCAGCTCTTCGGGGCTGCACGAGGGTTCGATGACGACGTGGGCCCGGGTGCGGTCGCCGGCGCGGGCAGGCTTGGCCCAAGGGCAAACCGAGAAGCGCTCGATGAGCTCTCGGTGGTAGCGCTCATGAAGCCGGAGCGCCTCGCGGGCGAGCGCCTCGCGTGGATTGACCGGGCTCAAGCGACTTCCCGCCCGATTCGCCGCGTGAGGTACTCCTCGAGGTGCGGCACGATCTCCATGCTAAGCGCCTCATCGGGAGTGTGGAACTCGGCGCGCACCACCTCGCGATCGTCGACTCGTACGCTCGGCGCATCGTCCAGTTCGAGCTCGTAGATGTCCAGTGTGTCTTGGCGGTGCTCGAAGAGATGCGTCCCGTGGTAGGCGTGCACGAGCCGTTTGGGCTGCACCTTGATGCCGACCTCTTCGCGGAGCTCGCGCACTGCGGCAATCCTGCGGTCTTCACGCGGCCGGATGTAGCCACCGGGCAGGGTGAGCTGCGGCCGATACGAGTTCTTCACGAGTAGGACGCGGCCGTGATGCCAGACCGCAACGAGTGCCCCGGTCGTCTCCGGTCGCCGAATGAACCAGAGCAGCCGCAGCCCCCAGTGAGCCACTCGATACACCGCCCTGATCAAGGCGTTGATCATGGCGACAGGTTACCAAAAGTGCGGGACTCGGAGAAATCCCTGCCCAAAGGCGGCCCCTCAGATGGTCGCACCGGCGCGTGCCCAGGACCCCTTCCGATAGGCGAGAATGCCCAGGCACATACGGACTAGGAAGGAAACGGGCACGGCAAGCCAGATTCCGAAGGCGCCCCAGCCCACCACGAACCAGAGAAACCAGCTGAGCGGGACCTGGATGAGCATAGTGCCGACGATATTAATCCTCAGGCTGGTGTTGGTCGCGCCGGCCCCACGCAACATCCCGATCAGCGCGATGTGGACACCAACGATCGGCATGCCCAGGCCAAGCACCCGCATCCAGATCATCGAATAGCGCCCGAGCTCGGTCGCAGGGTCGACGTCGAAGATGGCGACGATCGGCTCGGCGCCGAGCACGATC
>JAFDFW010000762.1 GCA_019309605.1 Deltaproteobacteria bacterium
AACAGCGACTACCTCATCAACCGGACTCCAGTTCGGTTGCTCGACATCACCAACTTGTTCCTGGGCACCGGCGTCGGCAAGCGCGCCTACTCGATCATCGAGCAGGGGCGTATCGGGTTCATCGTCACCTCCAAGCCGGAGGATCGTCGTTCGATGATCGAGGAGGCGGCCGGCATCAGCAAGTTCAAGTTGAGCAAGCGCGCTGCCGAACGCAAGATGGACCTGACGCGCCAGAACCTCTTGCGCGTCACCGACATCATCGGTGAGCTCGAGCGCAGTCTGGCGTCGCTCAAGCGGCAAGCGCAAAAGGCAGAGCGCTACAAGCGATACAAGAAAGAGATGCGCGACCTCGATTTGTGGGTCGCGTCGCACCGATTCCTGGATCTGCGCGGACAGATGGGTTCTGTCTCGGTCTCGTTGTCGAAAGCTAACGAAGACGTGCAAGCGAGCCGTCGCACATTGGTTGCGAAAGAAGCGTCGGTCGAAGCGGATCGTGTTTCGTTGCAGCAGATGGGCTCCGACGTCGAGCGCGGACAGGGGCGCGCGTACGAGCTCGACAACCTGGTTCGACAACTCGAAGGATTGATCCGCCAACAACAGGATCGACAAGCCGCGTTGGTCGAGCGCAAAGAGCTAGCGACCCGCGAGCTCCGCGAGCTCGAGGGACAGCGCGGTGGGTTGCACCAAGAAGTGTCGACCGTCCGACTCTCCCTCAGCGAGCTCGAGGCGCTCGAAACCGAAGCGGGGCAGCTTCTGGCGGAGGTCGAAGCAGAGCTCCAAGCACGCAAAAACACGGCAGAAGAGGCCGAAGCGGCCCTGCAGAACGCGCGCGCCCGGTTGGCGGAGGGTCGTGCCCGCGTTGCGGGTGCCGAGGCAGTCCTCAATGGTTACGACGCACGCCGCGAAGACATTCGGGGGCGTCTCGAACGCCTGCAAGAAGAGTTGCAGACGCTTGCCACGCGCGAGGTGGAGTTCACGCAACAGAGCGGAGAGCTCGAGGCCCGGATGGTCGGGCTGCGGAGCGGCAAGTCCGCGACAGCCGAACGTCAAACCGACATCGAAACCTCGCTGTTGACTGGTAAGGACGCGCTGCACGAGGCAGACGGAGAGGTCGAGGCGCTTCGCGAGAAGCTTGCGGTAACCAGCTCGAGATTGCGGTCGCTCAACGAGATTCACGAACGTTTCGAAGGCGTGGGCGCTGGAGCGCAAGCGGTGATGACCGGGTATGCCGATGCCTCGGGCGATGCGGGTCGTTCCGGCTTGGTCGGTTTGGTCGCAGATCGCTTGGAGTGTCCTCCCGAGTACACGCGGGCCCTCGGTGCCGCATTGGGTGGGTCGCTCGAGTATTTGCTCGTCCACGACACCGACGCGGCGCTGCGCGCGGCCGACTACCTCGCGCGCGAAGAGAAGGGCCGCGCGACGTTTCTTCCGCGCTCGCCCACTGGAGCGCCGCGAATCGTGCCGCAGTTCCCCACGGGGGTAGGCATCGTTGGGCCGCTGCTAACGCTCGCGCGCTACTCACACGCCGATGAGGCGTGGGTACGTTACTTGTTGTTCGATGTGTTGGTCGTCGACACGCTGCAGACCGCGGCGCGCCTCCACCGACACGGATTCCAGGGGAAGCTGGTCACACTCGATGGGCAGGCCTTGCTTGCCGACGGCGCGGTCGTTGGTGGCGCCAAGGATGAGTCGGCAACACATTTGCTCAAGCTGAAGCGCGAGATCCGCGAGCTCGAGGAGGCGGCCACATCCGAGGGCGCCGCGCTCGAGCGTGCCACGGCAAACCAGGGCCGGCTCCGGGCGAACATCGCCGAGCGACAGGCCGCGATCGATTCGGCAAGGGTCCAGGCCCATGACGCCGAGCTGGAAATCCTGGGGGCCGAGCGAGACCTCCGGTTCGTCGAAATGGAGCTTCGTCGCGTCGAAGAGCGTCGCCAGGAGATCGCTAACGCCGAGACCGAGGGCCGTGCTGCCTTGGCCGAGGTTGACGTCGACGAGGGCAACACCAGGCGCCAGCTCACAGATGCCCAGCGCGACGTGGCCAACGCCGAAGAAGCCTCCCAGGTGGCCGAGAGCGTGCTCGCCGAGCGGCGTCGGGTCGTCGAAGCGCAAGCTGC
>JAFDFW010000763.1 GCA_019309605.1 Deltaproteobacteria bacterium
GTATGCCGCGCGTTTTTGCTGCGATGGCGCGCCTGAATGGGCGATCGAAGACGACGACCTGCCCTTTGAGCAGCACCCGGTTTGGTCGTTCAACTACTTCGCGCCCGCGGTCCGGGCCGCCTTCGACAACTTCTTCGAGTACCCGGGCGAGCACAGCCACCTACAAGACCACTTCGCCGACGCATGGGCTGCGGTGGTCGCACGCTTCAAAGATCACCCCGCGGTCCTCGGCTACGACATCCTGAACGAGCCTTCGCCTGGGTCTGCCTACGACGTGAACGACATCACCCACACCCCGCCTGACGGAGAAGCCGCGGAGTTCGATCGGACGCTCTTCACCGCGTTCTACGAGCGAATGATCGCGGCGATTCGCCAAGTGGATCAGGACGGCTGGATCTTCTACGAGCCGCGCGTCGCAGCGCCGGCCGCCGGCCAACCCTCGTTCATCCTCGAGCTCGAGGACCCCCGCGAGGGCGAGGCGCGGATCGGGTACGGGCCCCACCTCTACTCGGTCCAGTTCGAATTCAATCAAGAGTACACCCCCGAAAGCGACGACACCCTCGAGAACTGGGAAGCCAGGCGAAACATCGAGACCGAGCTCCAGAAGGCGCCCCTCCTGCTCGGCGAGTGGGGCTTCGACCCGGCCTGGCCCAACGCCGACCTGTTCATGCGGGAGCTGCTCGAGATGGGTGACCGCATGATGCTGGGCTGGACCTACTGGTCGTATGACCCGGGAGGTTGGGGCATATGGGAACGCGATGACCAGGGCGGATTCGTCGAGCGCGAAAACGCCAACGCCGTCGTCCGCCCCTACCCCCAACGCGTGGCCGGTATCCCGCGTTCGTTCTCCTACGATCCTGACACCCGCATGTTCGCTCTCGCCTTCGACCCGTCTCCGTCGGCTACGCTTCCGACCGAAGTTTACCTCCCGGCAACCCGGCACTACCCAGATGGCTGGTCGATGGCCGGGTGCAGCGAAGACGAAGGTTGCAGCTGGACATGGGATGCGAGCCTGGAGATCCTGCAGGTTCTCACGCCCAACCAAACCGCCCGAGTCGAGCTGACAATCAGTCCGGGCGGCTAGCCCGATGAAGAGGTCCCCATGAGCAAGCTGGACAGTAAACGCGTATTGATCACAGGCGGAGCCCAAGGCATCGGCCTCGAGATGGCGATGACGTTCGCTGGTCGCGGGGCCGAAATCATCATCGCCGACCTCAACGAAGAAAAGCTCCCCGAGGCCAAAGCCAAAATCGAAGCACTGGGCGTTACGGCATGGGGCTTCCCGGTCGACGTAACCAATCCGGCGAGCATCGCATCACTGAAAGCACAGATCGCCGCCGAGGCGGGCCCGATCGACGTGCTGGTCAACAACGCGGGCATCGTGTTTGGTGGCCCCTTCACCGAGACACCTCTCGACCGCCACCTCAAGACCTACGAGGTCAACACCTTAGGCGTCGTCGCCATGACCCACGCGTTTCTGCCAGACCTCATCGAGCGTCCCGAAGCGCACCTCGTCAATATCTCGAGCGCCTCGGGGTTCATCGGTCTGCCCTACGGCTCCACCTACGCATCGAGCAAGTGGGCGGTGATCGGCTTCTCCGAATCGATCCGCGCCGAACTCAAGGTGCTCGGGCACGAGCACGTACACGTCACAATCGTATGCCCGAGCTACATCGGTACCGGCATGTTCAAGGGCGCCGCGGCACCCAAGGCGACGAGCATCCTCGAACCAGAGTTCATCGCCGAAAAGGTCGTGCGGGCCGTCGAACGCAACCGCATCCATGTCTTGGAGCCTTGGATGGTCAAGATCACCCCGCTCCTGCGAGAGCTATTGCCCACGGCGCTCTACGATCGAATCTCCCATCTCTTTGGCGCCGACACATCGATGGCGCAGTGGACGGGGCACGACGGGGACGGCGAGTCGAAGGCGGACGCACAGCCGGCGAGCAGCGACCAGCCCGAAGCAGAGCGGTAGCGCGCCGGGCCGGAATCTGTGCGACAGAATTCACTGCGAATTCCTGCCCTTGACAGGACCGCAAGGCACGCTATCCCTCGCAGCCATTCCAGCGTAGCTCAGTTGGTAGAGCGGGCGACTGTTAATCGCTTGGTCATAGGGCCATAAACTTTCAGCGTCCGTGTACGTGTCGAGGATCGTGCCCTTGGCGTTGTGGGTGATGCGTTCCAGCACATCAGGTCGAGCGCCACCGGCTCGCGTGTACGTC
>JAFDFW010000764.1 GCA_019309605.1 Deltaproteobacteria bacterium
AGGGTTCATCGATTTGGTGTTTGACGTGGTCGAGGAGACGACCAATCTCGTCGAGCGAACGCACGACGCGGTCGTCGACCGATCGGTGCGTCGGTTTGCGCCGGTCGAGCCTGCGCAGAGCGCCGCCAAGGTCGTCACAGGCATCCAAGGGGCCATAGCGGGGGGCGTGTTCGAGTCGATTCGGGTCATCAACGGAATCACTCGCTTCGCGGTGAATGCGGTCGCCGATGTCGCCGAAGCGGGCCTCGATCAACCATCCGACTCTGATGCCCTCGCGCTCGTGACCCCCATCCGCTCGAGCGCGGCAGGCACAGCAACTTGGTACATCGACTACCTGCAGGCCTCGATCAATGGGTTCTGGGGAGACCATCTGAGCCGGAAGAAGAGTCGTCTCGATCTCGGGATGAGCCTCCGCCATCACGGGCGCCATCTCGCGGCCACCCCTGAGGCATTCGCCGTAGCCTTTCCGAATCCGACAAACAAAGTGTGCGTCTTCGTGCACAGTCTCGCGGCGACCGAGTGGCTGTGGAGCCTGTCCTCGGAACAGCACTACGGCGATCCCGACGTGACCTTCGGCACGCGCCTTGGGGAAGACCTCGGCTTCACGCCGATCTATCTCGGTCGGCATATTTCCGAGAATGGGCGTGCGCTGACCAAGTTGATTGCCGAAGTGCTCGACGCGTACCCCCTGCCGGTCGAAGAGATCGCGCTCGTGGGCCACAGCATGGGCGGCTTGGTTGCGAGGAGCGCAGCGCACTATGCGCGCGAGCATGAGGAGCCCTGGGTTGCACACCTTCGTCACGTGGCGTGCATCGGCGCACCGAATCTTGGCGCACCGCTCGAAAAGGCGGTGAGTGTGCTCACCGGCGTGCTGCGAAACATCGAAGCAGCGGGCGCGCAAGTTCCAGCCGAGCTGCTCGATAGTCGCAGCGCCGGGATCAAAGACCTCCGCTACGGTTACACCATCGATGAGGAGTGGACCGGAAGAGATCCGGACGAGGTGTTCGCCGATGCCCGGCGCAACGTGCCGCTCGTCGACGGGGTCGGCTACTATTTCCTAGCGGCGACGATCGCGCGCGACCCGGCGCATCCGCTCGGACAGCTGCTCGGCGACTTGATGGTTCGGCTGCCCAGCGCGTCTGGCGAGGCTCCCGAGCAGGCGCGGCGCATCCATTTCTCCGGCGGGGTCGTGCTTCCTGGCATGAATCACCTCCACATCGCCAACCACCCCCAAGTCTACGAGGCCTTGCGCGACTTGTTGGCGGCCTAGGCGGGTCGATGCAAAGCTGAGGCCCAATGGCGCCCAAACGACCCTTGGACTCTGCGGCGGATGAAGTCCGCGCCGCGCTTGGCCCCGCGCTGCAGCGCTTCGGCCCGGACTACTGGCGCGAGCAGGATGCGGCCAAGACCTTTCCCACTGAGTTCTTCGACGCGATCGGGGAGGCCGGGTACTTCGGCACGTTCATTCCGGAGGCCTACGGCGGCCTCGATGCCGGGGCGCGGGTGGCCGCCGTGCTTGTCGAGGAGATCAACCGGGCAGGGGGCGACGCCGCCTCCGTCAACGCGCAGATGGCGATCTGTCGAACGCTCGTTCTTCACGGGACCGAAGAGCAGAAAAAGCAGTATCTGCCGGGCGTCGCGTCTGGCGACATTCGGTTCCTCACCGTGGCCGCAACTGAGCCCGATAGCGGCGCGAACATGGCCGAGCTTGCGAGCACCGCGCGCCGTGATGGCGACGACTGGGTGATCAACGCCAGCAAAGTGTTGATCTCCTTCGCCGAGCACACACGCTTGATGATTCTCTTGGCCCGTGCCGACGAAGGCACGACGCTCTTCCTGCTCGATCTCGACGAACTGGGGGACAAAGTCGAGATGCATCCGATCGATCTCGTGGCGCACCGAATGACTTCGAGCCTATTCATCGATGACCTTCGCGTGTCAGACAGCGCGCGTATCGGACCTGCGGGCGAGGGGCTCGCCTGCCTGATGAAGGGCTTCGTGATTCGGCGCGTGCTCGCGGCATCCGAGGCGATCGGAAATGCTCGCTTTTTGCTCGATCGGAGTATCGAGTACGCCAAGACCCGTAAGACGTTCGGGCAGCTGATCGGCGTCAATCAGGGCATCCAGTACCCGCTCGTGCAGGCCTACGCAAAGGTCGAGGCGGCGGATCTGATGCGTTGGGACGTGCTCGATGTCGTCGATCGCGGTGAGGACGGCGTGCCGCGCTCCGCAATGGTGAAGGTGTTGGCGTCCGAGGCGGCCTGGGAGACCTCCCGCGCCGCACTGACCACCTTTGGCGGCTGGGGCCTCGCTTCGGAGTATCACGTCGAGCGCAAACTGCGCGAAGGCACGGTCTATGTGTTCAATAACCTCTTAATGAACTTGATTGCCGATCGCGCGCTCGGGCTGCCGAAGAAGTAGGCCCGCGCTCAGGCGGGCTGATACGCGCAGAGGGGATCCTCGCCGAGCGGATCGCCGGTCATCGCGTAAGCCCGCGCTCGTGAGCCGCCGCAGGCGAACTTGAACTCGCATCGGCCGCAGCGGCCGGTGTAATTGGCCGGGTCCTGAATCTCGTGGAGCGCTTCGGACTCGCGGTAGATCTCGGACGTTGCCGAGCAGCGGGTAGGGCAAGAAGCCGGCCGGGTACACCTCGCCGACATGCGACACGAAGATCACACCGTTGCCGTCGCGGATGCCAAACGCCATCTGGCGCGCGCGCGCCTGGATGTCTTTGAGGGGCATGCCCTCGGCGAGCTTCTGCTGAATCCAGTAGCGCCGATAGTGCGGCGCCTCCGTCGTCCCAACACGGAACGGCGCTTCCTCGGAGATCGAGTAGACCCAGGCGAGCAGCTTCTCCACCTCGTCGGCGCTCGGCGTGTCGAGCTCGGCCCCACGCCCCACTGGCACCAACAAGAAAAGGCTCCAGCGGCGAACCGGGGGCGCGGCCTTGTCGCGCAGCAGCTCGTACATTGCTTGCACGTGGGGAAGCGTCTTCGCGGTGATCGTGTTGACCTGCACCGGAATGTTGAACTCGCGTGCCCAGTCGAGGGCGCGCATCGAGTATTCGAACGTGCCAGCGACGTTGCGGAACGCATCGTGAATCTCGGAGGTCGGCCCATCGAGGCTGACACCCATCGCGGTCACGCCGAGGTCGCGAAATCGGCTGACCGTCTCGCGTTGCAGCAGCGGCGTCGTGCTGGGCGTGATCGACACGTGAATCGGCAGCGATCGCCCGTACTCGATGAGCTCCGAGATGTCTGGCCGCTTGAGCGGGTCGCCGCCCGTCAGCACGAGCATACTGCCGAGCTCTTGGACACTGCGCATCAACGCCTTGCCCTCCTCGGTGGTCAGCTCACCCGGGTCGCGATGCGGAATTGCACTCGCGCGGCAATGCTGGCACGCAAGGTCGCACGAGATGGTCGTCTCCCAATACACGTTGCGTGGCTGGCGGCGGTAAAGGAACCCTGGGTAGTCGGTTCCGACGGTTTCAAGCTCCATGCGGCAAGGCTAGCACCGCTCTGAGAAAAGGGGACCGTTCCCCTAGCTGCGCATTGCGACGCCGCGGTAGAGATGTGAAATTAGCCGCGGCCCCTTGCCCTTGAACTCGTCGAGCGACCTGAGCTCGAAGCCGGCCTGCTCGACGAGCTCGTCGACGGGCCGGTTGATGTTGCAGCCGTCGGTGAACCTGCTCCACGCCGGGTTGAGGCGATCCTGCCAGCGAATGGTGCTTTCGGTACGGCTGCGACCGTGCTCGATGAAGAGGTAGACCCCGCCGGGCTTCAGCACACGATGCATCTCGCCCAGCGCCGCTCGCGCATCGGGGATCGAACAAAGTGTCCAGGTTGTCACGACACAGTCGAAGCGACCCGAGTCGAACGGCAGTTGGTCATCGGCGCGAAGGGCAGAGCGCTCCACCGGGAAGGGAGCCTGCGCGATTCGGCGCTCCACCGGTCCGACGCCCTCGGTGGCCATCGGGTCGATACCCCAAACCGCCCGCACCTCGCTCGGGTAGTGGCGTAGGTTGAGGCCGGTCCCAAACCCGATCTCCAGCACGTCCCCGCGTGCGCCGACGACAGCGTCCGGCCTTAGGTCGTCCATGAAGCGCATTGCCAAGTCCTGCGCCCAGGGCTTGATTCGATCTCGGAGTTTCATCCGCTACTCGAACAGCGCCAGGTAGTCGCCGTAACCTTCTTTTGCGAGATCTTCTTTGGGGATGAAGCGCAGCGACGCGCTGTTGATGCAATAGCGCATCCCCGTGGGCGCGGGCCCGTCTTCGAAGACGTGGCCAAGATGGCTGTCCCCGTGCTTGCTTCGGACCTCGGTGCGCGTCGCCATGAGCTTTCCGTCGGCGTGCTCCGTGACGTTTTGCTTTTCGATCGGCTTTGTGAAGCTAGGCCAGCCGGTTCCGCTCTTGTACTTGTCCGTCGAGCTTGTACTTGTCCGTCGAGCTGAAGAGCGCCTCGCCGCTGACGACGTCGACGTAGATGCCATCCTTCTTGTTGTCCCAGTACGCGTTGCGGAACGGCGGCTCGGTGCCTTCTTCCTGGGTGACCGCGTACTGGAGCGGCGTCAGCTCCTTGCGAAGCGCGGCCTCGGCGGGCTTGTCGTATTCCTTGCTCTTGTCGGACATCGGTTTCTTCTCTGAGGCTTTGGGTTTTGTGGGTGCTGCAAGCGGTCGTTTGCTCCACACGGCTTGGAGGAAGCCCTCGCGACCGGACCCTGCGCGGTAGCGCGCGTAGTTCGTGGGGTGTTTCTTGTAGTAGTCCTGGTGATAGCTCTCGGCCGCGTAGAACGGCTCAGCCCATCGAACCGGGGTCG
>JAFDFW010000122.1 GCA_019309605.1 Deltaproteobacteria bacterium
AGGATCTCATCGACGTGAAACCCGCGACAGACGAGGAGCTCGAAGCGTACTTTGACGAGCACCGCGCCGACTATCGGCAGCCGGACCTGATCACATTCACCCACGCGTTCGTGGACCCGGACAAGTGGGGCAACGAGACGGAGAGCCACGCAGCTAGCGTTCTGGAGGCTCTCGAGAAGGCCGACGACCCAACCGGTGGCGCCCAGGAACTCGGGGACCCGTTCATGTTGCAGCTCTACTACCCAGAGCGAACCGAAGCCGAGATCTCGAAGCTCTTCGGTGGTGGATTTGCCCGGAGCCTCGGCGACCTGAGCCTCGGCGCGTGGCAGGGTCCCGTCCTGTCCGGATATGGGGTCCACATGGTCTACGTGCACGCCAGGGAAACATTCCCCGAACCTGCGTTTGCCAACGCACGAGACCGCGTGGCTGAGGATTGGATGGAAGCCAAGCGCGAGGAGCTGAACGACGAGTATCGCGAAAGGTTACTCGAGAAGTACACCGTCGTGATCGAAGACGAGGCGACGAGCGACACAGTTGCGCAAGGGGAGTCTTCTCCGTGACGGTAACCGGGCGTGTTGCTTGCTTGGGCCTCGTGCTGGCGGCCTTGGTCCCCTCCCCTACAGCGCGCGCGCACGAGATCCGGCCCGCGCTGCTTCAGATCGAGGAGACGGCGCCCGGCATGTTCGACGTCACCTGGAAGTTGCCCGGTAAAGGCGACCGCGCGCTCGGGCTCGAGCCGGTCCTCCCGGAGAACCTGACGGCCGTCGCGCCACCGACGGTTCGCCGAGTGCCGGGCGCATGGGTGCAGCGCTGGACGTACAAGAGTGACGGCACGCCCTTAGTCGGTCAGAGCATCTCGATCGACGGCCTTTCGGGGGTACAGACCGACGTGCTGCTCCGCATCGAGCTCCTGGATGGCAGCACGCACTCGACCATCTTGCGTCCGAATGAGCCCACGTTCGAGATTCCGGCGCGGGAAAGCAAGAAGGAAGTCGCCCTCGGGATGTATCGGATGGGGGTCGTCCACATCCTCGGAGGCTATGACCACCTTCTGTTCCTGCTTGCGCTGATGCTCATCGTGACCGGCTTTTGGAGATTGGTGAAAACCATCACCGCGTTCACCGTCGCCCACAGCATCACCCTCGCCCTCGCAACGCTCGGCGTCGTGCACTTCCCGACCGCACCGACCGAAGCGGTGATCGCGCTCAGCATCGTGTTCCTCGCAGCCGAAGTGATCCGCATGCGCAACGGCGAGGTCGTCCTGACCCAGCGCTACCCGTGGGTCGTCGCCTTTGGCTTTGGACTCATCCACGGGCTCGGCTTCGCAGGCGCACTCTCCCAAGTCGGCATTCCCGAACGCGAGGTGCCGCTCTCTCTTCTGATGTTCAACCTCGGCGTAGAGACCGGACAGATTCTGTTCGTGACCGTCGTGGCCCTCGCACTCGCGGGCCTTCGGCAGATTCCGGTGACGCCATCGCGATACACGCGGCGGTTGGACGCGTGGAAGGTGGCGCCCTATGCGATCGGAGGGCTGGCAGCCTTCTGGACGATCCAGCGAATCGTCGGAATGATTCCGGCTGGCGTCTAGCTTGGGGATCGATCTCTTTGCAGTCTAGCGGCGCATCAGCGCAAACTTCTGGGCCCTACTTGGACGCCGAAGTGGCCCAGGTGATCTTATCCATCAGCTTTCCAAGGCTCAGGCTCGAACCCCTCGCCGGCGGAAACTCTTTCAAGGTCGCCAGTTGCTTTCCAACATACTCTTGCGCAGGCACCATCAGGAACATCCGCATCGCCCACCATTTGAGGTACATCGACGATTGCTCCGTGAAGCGCTCGTAGGGATCGCGACGTAGGTTGGTGATGAGCGGCCAGCTTGGGGTTTTGTGCCAGGCCGTCGGCAGGTTGCCCCACATCTCGGTGAAAGTGATTTTCCATTCGCCGACTCGAATGGCGTTCAGGTCGCCGTCGCCGCTGAAGTAGAAGATCTCGTTGCGCGTGCCCGGGCCTTTGCCCGTCAGCACGTCCATCTGGTTATAGCCATCGAGATGCGCCTTGAAGGTCTTGCCGTCCGCTTTGACACCGCCTTTCTTCAGCCTTGCCTGAATATCGGTGTCCTCGCCTGCAGCCGCCGCCAGCAAAGTCGGCATCCAGTCCTCGTGCGCGAAGATGTCATTGATGACCGTGCCTGGCTTGATCTTGCCGGGCCAGCGAACCAGCTGCGGCACCCGAAAACCACCCTCGTTGGTCAGGCCTTTCTCGCCCCTGAATGGGTGGTTACCGCCCTGCGGCCAGGTGAAGATCTCCGCGCCGTTGTCTGTCGACCAGATGACAATCGTGTTGTCGGCGACGCCCAGCTCGTCGAGTTTGTCGAGCAAGGCGCCGGTGACGTCGTCCAGCTCGGACATGCCGTCGGCGAATATGCCGTTGCCGGTTTTGTTGTCGTATTTCTCAGACAGATGGATCCACACATGGTTTCGCGTGGAGACATGCCACAGGAAGAAGGGTTCATCGTCCTTGGAAGCCTGATTCTTCTTGACGGCGCGCTCCATGAAGTCGAGCGACCGTGCAAGCAGGTCTTCCTCGATGGTTTTCATGCGCTTGATGGTCAGCGGACCTGAATCCTTGCACTTCTGCTTGCCAACGACTCCCCAACGCGGTTCGTCTGTCTTGTCGACCTTGTCGGTTGCAACGCAGTCCATCACGCCACGCGGGCCATAGGTTGCACGGAACTTGGGGTCCTTCGGGTAGTCCGGGTTTTCCGGCTCTTCTTCGGCATTCAGGTGATAGAGGTTGCCGTAAAACTCATCCATCCCGTGCACCGTGGGCAGGTACTCGTTGCGATCACCCAGATGGTTCTTGCCAAATTGACCGGTGATGTAGCCGTATGGTTTGAGCAGCTCGACAATGGTCGGGTCTTGTTCTCGAACACCATGCTTCGCGCCCGGCATGCCGATGGTCAGAAGCCCCGTGCGGAAAGGGTTCTGCCCCAACATGAATGCCGCTCGCCCCGAAATACTCGCCACGACCACCGACCGATCAGTGGTCGGTGATGTCATACCTGCCGCCCACGCTCACGCCCCATTGCTTCGACACGGCGGTGCCAGTGAGCGGACCTCGTCGCGAAAACTGGTAGTCGCCGTCGATGAACAACGTCCACGCCTTAGGGGTCCACCTGGCGACGAAGTCCAGTATGGCCTCCCAGTCTCGGTTTCCGTTGGAGCCGTTGGGGCTCGCAAGTCCTCCAAGCCACAGGCCCGTCGTGGCGCTGGGCCGGTAGCGGAGCTGTGCACCCACGGCTGGCACCTCAACGCTCACGTCGCTTGGAAACGCGGTTCCAAAGATGCTTCCTCTGGTGACGATGATCGTGATGTCCACGCTATCGTGGGGTTTGATCAAGGCCCGAAGGCCGAGGTGGCGAAAGGGCTGCATCTCGAAGTAAATGAAACCCCGGCTGAAGGTCGCGTTCTCCCATTCGTCGGCCGTTTCGATTCCGACAAACGCGCCGAAGTAGCCCATGTCGAGCGTCAGCTTCTCATGGGGGATCCAGGTCACAAAGCCGCGGCTGAGGGGTGCGAATTCGGTCAACCGATCGACTTGTTGACCCCATCGGAGGTTGAGCGTGATGCCCCACTTGTCGGTAACGTAGGCGACGTCTCCCCCAGCGAAGGTCAGCCCAAACCCCTGTGTGTCCGCATAGGGATACTCCAAGTCGTTGTATGGGCCACTCACGCGGTGCGCGTTGAACATGTAGTACGAGGTCACCAGGAGTTGCCACGCAAGCTCGTCCGCTTCCACGTCGGCTCGCGCCGCGGATGGCGCTCGGGCCGTGATGAGCAGAGCGATCGCTACGCCAAGGATGACCCATGAGCGTTTCACCACGCTGAGCTTAGTAGACACAACCTGTTGGCACCGCAACCGATTGCTATTTACGGTCCCACTCGCCAACAGCCCGCTTGGCAGTTGCTGCGTCCCGAACCTTAGTTGTCGGGATGCCGGCCGGGCGCGAGCCGCTGGATGACGGCCGCGACGAGCGCCGTGGTCCAGCCGAAGATGATCATCCCGTTGGCCGCTTGGAAAGAAGCCAGGAGGCGCCACTCACTCGACAGGGTGATATCCCCGTAGCCCAGGGTCGTGAACGTCACCATGGAGAAATAGAGCGCCTGTTCGAGCTGCTCGATAGCGCCGACCCTGAGATACGTATGGGCCCATAAGACCGCATCGACAAGCGAGACCAGAAACAGGAACACGACGAGCCCCGCGATGAGCACGGTCCGCTGCAGCTGTATCGCCTTGGTGAAATGCATCAAGCGCCCTGCCTCCTTCAGCAGGGTCAAAACACCGGCCGTGGCCAATCCATGAAGGACGGTCGTCACCAGGACGAGAAAGCAGCCTAGGAAGACTTGGGACCACATGCGCGCTTGCTGCCGGTTGTAAGCGGTGTTCCGTGCGTTCGCAAGCGTCGGATCGATGGCTTTGTACTCGGCAGGTCGAGCCTAGCCTAGCATCGAAAACACAAACGCAATCAGGGCGGTGACGAACACGTAACCGAGCGGAAATCCCCACCGGCAAATGCGGTCGAGTCTGTCGCCTTCGGCTTTGCGGCCCGAGCGATTGTATTTGTCGACGACGATGTTGATCACCACGGTTGCCGCCAGGATCAGAAACGTCGCCAGGATGAACGCGTCCACCATCGTGAGGTACGGGATCTCCGGAACGCTGTCTTGCATGACCAGATAGTAGGCGACCACGCTGAGGATCCCGATGAACGAGATGTTGACCCGATCGGTGACCGACTCCTCATCGAGCCAGAACACAATCCACGTGAGCGAGACCAAGATGAGCAAAGGGAAGATAATGCTGAACAAGACATGCCCGGGGCGCCGGGCCACATCGAGCTTGACGAGCAGCTGGGAAACGACTTTCTTCACGCCATCACGGTGAACGTACTCGAACGCTTGTTCCTCGAGTTTCAGGCCGAGCTTCTCCCACTCGGCGATGCCCGAGTCCTGTTGCCAGGTACCTGACATCCCATCCGCATGAACAAGCTCGACCTCGTGCGCCTGGTGCCAGTGCGGAACTAAGTAGAGCTCCAGACTCTGCCGGTCGAACGGGAATCTTCTCAGATTCATCGGGGTTTCGGCTTTCGCTAGGAAGTGATCCGCGTAGACCACGGTCCCGTCGGGCCACACGACGATTGCCATGTAGGTAGTCTGACGATCGCCGATAGCGTTCGCGAATTTGATGTGTGGCCGCCACCCTTGAAAAACCTCTTTGACCGCGAACTCCCCCTGATAGAGCCGGGGGGGGGAACGCGAGGTATCCCCAGAAGGGAAGTCTTCAGCCGAGTACCCGAAGTCGGCCGGATCGTACGCCTGTCTGGGATCGTGCCACTGGAGGTAGATCGCTCCGTCGAAATCGATGGTTTCGTCTTTCTCGCTGATGTCTGTGATGTCGAAAACGTGAAAACCAATCTGCACTTGGAGCGGACCATCCGATTTCGGCAGGGCTCGCAGGTGGTCGGGATCAATGGCCTTGGCCTCGCTGGCTCCCGCAATGCTCAGAAGAGCGGCGAGCAACCCGAGTTTGGCTTTCGTCCCATTCATGAGAGCACCGATGCGTCGCACGATCATCCAAGCCTGCGCCTCGGACAGATGTGCCCGATCGAAACGGAATAAACAAGCACGCTGGGGTTTCTCTTGGCGCTCAGGATCGGTGGGGCGGCGAATCGCGGCTCGAGTATGCATGTTCGGCGAGAATTCACTCGTCTTCATGCGTCCTGAGGCGTCGATGTAGCGCGCAAACTTTGCGCGGTTTCATTGCTGGATCGGCATGTCGCGGCGTGGTACGCGCTGAGAGACGGGATGGGGAGAGGGATCCTCGGATCCCGCATCGAAGAGGTGACATCATGAAGACGAGCACGCTTATTATGATCGGATTGCTGGCCGGCACTCTTGCGGTGATGGGTTGCAACGACGAAGACGGCACTGGTGGTACGGCCGGCAGCGGCGGTACGGCTGGCACCGGCGGTTCGGGCGGCACGGCTGGTACCGGCGGCACGGCTGGTAGTGGCGGCACGGCTGGTACCGGCGGCACGGCTGGTACCGGCGGCACGGCTGGTAGTGGCGGCACGGCTGGTACCGGCGGCACAGGCGGCAGCATCGACCTGGGCTGCGACGAGGGTCGCTGTGTTGAGACGGCCCAGGCGACCCAGTGCGAGGACGGGATCGGGATGTGCATCGAAGCCGAGCCGGCCAATGAAGAACAGTGCGTTCTACTCGGAAACGTCTTGTTCTGTAAAGAA
>JAFDFW010000765.1 GCA_019309605.1 Deltaproteobacteria bacterium
CTGAATGAAGAAGTTCACCGCGGCGGTGAAGAAGTTTCCAATCGACACGCTCATCAGGAACGCGCCCATCACCAGTGACTTCATTTTCTTGGGTGCCTGGGTGTATGAAAATTCTAGCGCGGTGATCGAGACGAGGACCTCGGCCGCGGTCATGATGATATAGCTGCCGAGCTGCCACACGATATTGACGCTTTCGCCCGCATCGAGTCTAGCCTCGAGCCAGGCGGGCAGCAGGAATGCGGGCACCGTCAGAAAGAGGCCGAGGGCGATCTTCCTGAGCGATGTGAGCGGCCAGAAACGATCGAAAGCCGGGTAGATCACACGGTTGAACAGGGGGATGAACAGGAGCACTAGGGCGGGATTGAGCCATTGCGCCTGTGACGGGTCCCAATCCACGATGAAGTGCCGGTCCATTCGTTGGGCTTGCAGTACCCATGCCGAGCCTTGCTGGTCGAACAGCGCCCAGAACATCGCGATGAACGTGTAGAGAATGAAGAGCTTGCCGAGCGCGGCGAGCCCCTCACGGCTGAAGACCTCCCTGAGAAACGCCACGCCGCCCGGAGGGACGTGCACGAACTGATTTCGACCCATCCAGAACACGAAAGTCGCGAGGGCCATCAGGACACCAGGAACCCCAAATGCAACTGAAGGGCCGAAACGGTGGAGGAGGGGCTCGGCAAACAGAATCGACGCGAGGGCGCCGACGTTGATCGCGAAATAGAACCAACCGAAGACCTTGGGCAGCAGACGCGCATTGGTCTGACCGAACTGATCTCCGACATGCGCCGACACACAAGGTTTGATGCCACCCGATCCGACCGCAATGAGCCCGAGGCCGAGCGCCAATCCGGTTCGTGTGTCGTCGATCGCCAGCGTCAGGTGGCCGAGGCAGTACACGATCGACAGCACCATGATCGTTCGATACTTCCCAAAGAATGCGTCCGAGATGATCGCGCCGAAGATCGGAAAGAAGTAGACGGCCGTGACGAACACATGGAACCAGGTCTTGGCTTGCTCGTCCGTCATGAGGTCGAGCTCGCCCTGCGCGTTCATCAGGAACTTGGTCATGAAGATGACCAAGATCGCGCGCATGCCGTAGTAGCTGTACCGCTCGGCCGCCTCGTTCCCGACGATGTAGCGGATGCCCGGCGGCATTCCCGCGATTGGGGCCGGGGCGCTGCGGTAGTGCGTCTCGGAAGACATGGATGTGATCCTAGCGGATTCTTTCTGTACCAACGGCTTTTTAGGCCGTCCGCTCAGGCGGTTTTTCTCCGCTTTTCTTTGCCAGAATGGTACTAGGGGCAAGACTAACGCGGAGATTGGGGGCTTCGGCTCACCGCAGGGATGTAAATGGAGGACGGCGTGAAACAGAGCGATGACCTAACAATGTTCAAACGGGGCTGGGTCGCACCGCTGCTAGCGATATTCGTGAGCGTGCTTGGCACTGCCTCCGGCGCTTCGGCGCAGTCGACGCAGATCGACTTGAACCAGTTCAGGCCGGCCGAGTTGGCCACGGACGGTTTCGCGACCAGCACGGCCGACGGCCAGGGCCACAAGCGCTTCGGGTTCATGATCTACATGGACTACAGCGACGACGAGCTGGTCTTCGAGCAGGCGGGCACCAGCACGACTTCCTCCGTCGTACACCGACAGCTGACCGGTCATCTCGCCTGGAACTTGGGCCTCTGGGACCGCCTCGTCATGTACATGGATATCCCGTACCACATCATCATCGATGCGGGGCAGGGCGCTCAGGCGGGTCTGCCGCCCGGCGGAGCCTTCGACTATTTGCTTCCGAATGGCGGCAGCATCGGCGACATGTATTTGGGCTTTCGTGGCAACCTGTATGGCACTCGGGACACCGCGTTCGAGCTCGGCTTGCAGGCGACCATGACGATCAACACGGCGGGACTTGCCGACGACAGGCAGAAGTACGCCGGTCAGGTCGCCACGTCGCCCTACATCGGCGGCTGGTTCGAGCTTCTAATGACCTTCAATGCGGGCGACGTCGTTCGTATTCCGATTCAGGCGGGCTACAAGCTCGGCACCAAGGGTCAGGCCGTGACCCCCGATCTATTCGTCGGCAACGAGTTCACGTTTGGCGGT
>JAFDFW010000766.1 GCA_019309605.1 Deltaproteobacteria bacterium
GATGTGCCCACAAGGTCGACCCAGCGTGCGCGTCGAGGAGCTGGACGCTGATACGAACACGGTTGCCGGCCCTTCGGACGCTGCCTCGAACGAGAAACTGGGCGTGGAGCTCGGTTGCCACCTCGCGGTCCGACACCTCCCGGCCTCGAAGCGCGAACGTGGAGCCGCGCGAAATGACCATCAGCGAGCTGAAGTGGGAAAGCGCAGTGATGATGTCTTCGACGGTTCCATCGACGAAGTAGTTGTCTTCAGACCCAGAGAGATTGTCGAAAGGAAGCACCGCCACCGTGGGAAGGTCGCGCTCCGAAGCAATCGTCGCCTCCGCCGGCAGGCTGGATGCGCGCGGCGCGCTTCCGCCACCCCCGCTACGAATCCGTTCGTAGACAGCCGTCGTCTCCGAGCTCGGTTCCGTCCCGAACTCCCTCGACAACGCGTCCGTCAGGAACTGATACTGCCGCAGAGCATCTGAGCGGCGACCGATGCGCTCGAAGAGCTCCATGAGGTGTCGATGGGCCGGTTCGCAGGCGGGGTCCATCGCAAGGCGGCGGTTGAGTACATCCACTGCCTTCTCTGGACGGCCTTCATCGGCGAGACGGAAAGCAAGCCTCTCGAGCGCATCACACGCTGTCCTGCGGAAGTGATGCTGCGCACCGAGAAGCCACTCGTCGTAGAGCGCTTCACGAAGCACGAGACCGTCGAGAAGGTCGTCGCGGTAGAGTTCCAGGCAACGTTTGAGGTCGGCAATGTCGTCGCTGTGCGCGAGGCCGTCGAACTCGCGGGCGTCGACCGTGCAAAGCTCGAGGTTCAACGCCAACGTCTCGCCGTTCGATGAGATCAACGGGCCATAGGAACGCCGAATCTTCGACAAGGCCTGCCTCAGGTTGTGGCGGGCCCTCTCGTCGCCCGTCTCGCTCCACAGGAGCGCGGCCAACTGCTCCCGGCTATGGGGCCGAGCGCTCTCAACGGCCAAATACCCAAGCAACGCTTGGATTTTCTTACCCGTCACGTCGAGCGCAGTCCCGTCCGACCACTGTGCGTGGAACGGGCCCAGGACGTTGAGGCGAAGCGTCTTGGCCATCTTGGACGGATTATAGACGAAGATTAGACGGCTCATAGCCCTCGATCTGACGCTCGATAAACGGCGGCCACCCAGGATGGAGATGTCCCCAACGGGACTCACCACCAAAGGAGACCGCCATGACCACACAACCGCAAATACAGCCGACACAGCCCGCCGTCCTTCCGACCAACATTCAGGATGCCCGCACTTGGGGCGCCGGGGGAGAGAAGTACGACCAGGTCAGCCGCGGGATCGCTGATGCCATCGACCATGCGGTCGACGCGCTGGATCCACAGCCCGGCGAACACATTCTCGACGTCGCCACAGGAACGGGCTGGGCCGCCCGGCGCATCGCTCAGCGCGGCGCCACCGTCACCGGGGTCGACCTCGGCGAAGAAGTCATCGAGGCCGCGAAAGCGCTGAGCACCGGAATCGATTTTCGAGTCGGCGACGCGGAGGCTCTGCCCTTCCCGGACAACCACTTCGACGCGGTCATCTCCACGTTCGGCGTGATGTTCGCCCGGGATCCGGAAGCGGTCGCAAGAGAGCTTGGCCGGGTGGTTCGTCCGGGCGGTCGCATCTCGCTCGCCAACTGGGCGATCGGCGGAACCGTGCACGACATGTTCCAGCTGATTCGCTCCTACAAGCCCGCAGAGGCCAACCCGGCCCCCTCGCCCTTCGAGTGGGGGAGCGCCGGACGCGTGACCGAGCTCCTCGGGGACTGCTTCGACATCGAGTTCGAAAGCGGCACTTCGTTCTTCCGGCCTGAAAGCGGCGAGCAGGCCTGGGCGACGTTCTCCGTTGGGTTCGGCCCGGTCGTGACCTTGCTCGAGGTGCTCAGTGAGGAGAAGGCTGAGGCACTCAAGAACGAGTTCATCGACTTTCATGAGGCGCATCGAATCGGGTCCGGCATCGTCATGCGTCGCCCCTACGTCATCGCGAAGGCAACGCGCGTCAACGAAAACGAGCGGGCGTCATGAACCTCGAGCTCATGCCGCGCACGCGAACCCGCGACGTCAGTGGGTTTGACGTGTTCTCGCACGGCATGAGCTCGGCCATGGGGTGCTCGGCGCCTGGCTCGATGGCCACGACGGAGGCGGAAGCGACTGGACGCACCTCCAATGGCACATGGCGATATTCGAAATCGCAGTGGGGGCGTGGGAGGAGGCGTTGACTCGATTCGAAACGCACATCCTTCCTGCCGCCACGGACACGCACGATGCGCTGACCGACGCGCCAGCCATGCTATGGCGATTGGAGCTCGCAGCGCCGCGGCCCGTGAGCTTGGCGTGGGAGCCAGTACACGCGACGGCCGTTCACCAGCTGACGCACTCCTTACGTGGAGCTTCATTGCCTGCTGGCACTTGCGGGCGCGCGTGATCTCGACGGCCTCGACCGCTGGCTGCACGGCAGGCGCTCCACCAATGATCGAAAGGCCACCCTCCTGGCACAGATGGGAATCGGCCTGCGAGCGTTTGCAGCGGGCGACTATGAGCTTGCCTCGGTCGTTCTCGCCGCAGCCGTGCCGAGGGTGTCGGAGCTGGGAGGTAGTCACGCGCAGAACCTACTGTTCCAGGACATCGCGGACCTCAGCTGGACGCGAGCACAAACGATGACCCGCGCGGCAGCGTGATACCCGCCCCTGTCACTGACACTGGCCCTGACACTGCCACTGTCACTGAAACCCACCCTGCGGTACAACCCCGAGCGTGCCCCCCCTCAAGCTAGCCGCCCTCCTCCTCCTCGCCGGCGTCATGATCGCTATTGGCGTCCTCCACTTCGTTCAACCCAAGCCATTCGTCCGAATCGTTCCGAAGTTCCTGCCCGCCCCCCTGACGCTCGTCTACGTCAGCGGGTTCTTCGAGATTCTCGGTGGC
>JAFDFW010000767.1 GCA_019309605.1 Deltaproteobacteria bacterium
TCAAACACGAGCCCGGCGGCCTCAGGCCATCGCGTTCCGCTCTTCCACTTAATCGAGTTCGTCGCGGAGGCCATCACTTCCTCTTCGACTTCCAATACGTCCTTCGGAACCTCTTGATCGTCGGGGTAGGTCTTCACGATCGATGCCGAAAGCTCTTGTGCAAAGCCATCGGGCATCTCCCGCGTGAGGAAGTGCGTGCAGAAGCCGTCGAAGTGAATCGGCGACCAAACCCAATAGACCGCGGGGTCTGTCGTCAGCTTGCTCGGCGCGCCTTCTTCGTACTCGCCGACCGGGCGCATGCCCCAGGACTTGTCGCGATTGCCGATCACTTCGCTTCGCTTGACGTCGTAGCGCTTCCCTTTGATCGAGAAATAGCCCTCCCAAGTCCCGTATTGGGTGAAGCGCTGGGTGTCCATGATCAGCCTGGTGCCATCCCACATGACGTTCTTCGGCTCCTGCACGGGCGGTGCCTTGGCGTGGAAGGTCAGGTTACATTCGACCTCGGTCTCGTTGGGGTCGATGATGAGGCGGACGATTCGCATCGGTTCGACGACCTCGACGCGCATCGGCCCGACGGAGCTATCCATCGGGTTGTTCGGCACGCGTCGCGAGCCGTGAAACGAGTGTTGAACCCCGTCGACCGCCACGCTGAAGTGCGCGTCCTGCACGAATCGGTTGGGATAGCGTCCGAGAGCGGCCTCGAACAAGAACGTGCCCGCCTTGTCGTGACCGTTGAACCAGTAGCGGTCGTAAGCGTTGCGGTTGACGATGCCCATCTGATTGATCGGAAGGGGGGCCTGGTGGATCAAGTAGTCGTCGAAATCGGTAATCATGTCGGGCTCCTCGTTAGGACAGGGTGACTCCACACTCGCGCAGGATTTCTTCGGTGTCCGCGCCTCGTTCCCTGGATGGTGCGGGGCTGGCTGGCTTGGTGCGTGAAAAACGTGGCGCCGCAACGGGTTGCTTCGTGCCATCGACGTCGACGAACGAGCCCCGCGCGACATGGTGCTCGTGCTCGAACACCTCGGTCGCGGCAAGCACGGGGGCGAAGCACGCGTCGCTTCCCTCGAAGACTTCACACCATTCGTCGCGTGTCTTCTGGCGGAATATCTCTTCCAAGGTTGGACGCAGCGCACCCCACTTGGCCGGGTCCATCAGGTGCTCGCCCACCGGAGGTGCGTCTTGGATGCCCAGCCTGATGATGAGCTCCTGGTAGAACTGCGGCTCGAGCGAGCCGATCGAGACGTACTTGCCGTCGCTGGTCTCGTAGGTGTCGTAGAACGCGGCGCCCGAATCGAGCAGGTTCTCTCCCCGCTTGTCGCTCCAGAACCCGTGCTGCATGCCGGCATAGACGCTCGTCATCAGCGCAGCGACGCCGTCGACCATGGCCGTATCGACGACCTGCCCTTTACCGGACTTCTTCGTTTCGAGGAGCGCCGCGAGGACGCCGAATGCGAGCAACAACCCGCCGCCGCCAAAGTCGCCAACGAGGTTCATCGGAATGGTAGGTCGCTCGCCCTTGTGGCCGATCCCATGCAGCGCGCCGGTCAGCGCGATGTAGTTGATGTCGTGCCCTGCGCGTTGCGCCCACGGCCCTTCCTGACCCCAGCCCGTCATGCGGCCGAACACGAGGCGCGGATTCACTTCGAGACAGACATCAGGGCCAATCCCCAAGCGTTCCATGACCCCGGGTCGAAAGCCCTCGATCAGCGCATCGGCGGTCGCCACCAGCTTGAGCAGCGCCTCGATGTGTTCTGGCTTCTTGAGGTCGAGCGCGATGCTCTTCTTCCCGCGGCCCATGACGTCGAAGGTGGCCTCCATGTAGGACGGCCCAGGCCGGCCGACCCGAATCACTTCGGCGCCGAGGTCCGCGAGCAACATCCCTCCAAATGGGCAAGGGCCGATGCCGTCAATTTCAACGATTCGAATTCCGTCCAGTGGACCCATCTTCAAAGCTCCGACAGCGCGCGTCGTAAAGTAATGGAGGCAAGATTCTCGTAGTCGAACTCGTTCTCCTCATCGATGATTTCGATCTTCTTCATGTACTGCGCAATGCGCGCCATGTTCATGGAGAAGCGAGCGAGAGCGAGAATCGTGTAGTA
>JAFDFW010000768.1 GCA_019309605.1 Deltaproteobacteria bacterium
TCAGCGTCCCACGCTGACCCTCTATATCGATGGAAGCCTTCCCACGATCGCGCTGGCGATGGAGAACGAATCGGGGACGATTCAGCAGCTCGATTTCAAGCAGAACCTCTACTTTGGCGATCCAGACGAAGAGCCAAAGGAGTTCGCCGAAGATCCCTTTCGGCTCGAGATCGAAACGCTCTACAACCCCGATCTGATCGACGTGTGGTTCTTCCTGCCCGCGATCATCGGGTTGCTCATCATGCAGGTGGGTCTGATCCTCACGTCGACCGCCGTGGTGCGGGAAAAAGAGGCGGGGACGCTCGAGCAGCTCATCGTCACCCCTGTGACGCGATTGGGCTTCGTGCTCGGGAAGGTCGCCCCCTACGCGCTCATTGCGTTCGTGGATTTCAATCTGATCGTGGGAATCGGGCACCTGGTCTTCGAAGTCCCGGTTGCGGGTAGCGATGCCCTCTTGCTGTGCTCCGCTCTGCTCTTCATTCCCGCCATCGTGAGCCTGGGTCTCGTCATCTCCACCTTTGCCGAGACCCAGCAACAAGCCATCTTCCTGTCGGTCTTCATCCTGCTGCCCTCGGTGCTGCTTTCGGGTTTCATCTTTCCCGTAGAGGCGATCCCGCTGGTCATTCGCCCGCTCTCCTATCTTCTTCCACTCACCTACTTTCTCGAGATCATCCGTGGCATCATGATCAAGGGCATTGGTCTGACCGATCTGTTGGTTCCATTCATGGCGCTCGTCGTCTTCACGTTGATCTTCACGACCACGTGTGTGATCCGATTCCAAAAGAGGTTGCAGTGAGGGCAGGGCGCGGGAAGACGGATCCGGATGACACCGCGGACGAGACTGTGAGTACGCTCGCAGATCTCTTCCTGGATCATCCCGGCTGGCAGCAAGCGGCTCGGCAGATTGCTCGGGTGTCGATGAGCAACGTCTACTTCACCCATCTCCCCGGACTCGCCTGGCACCTCGAACAGCGAGAAGTGGGCAGTGCGCTCGAGCCCGGGAAGGTGGACGATCCCGACTTCGTGTTTCGTTTTGCTCCGGGCGCAGTTCGGCGCCTGCGACGCGTCAAAGGCGGAATCGGCGAATTTGCGGCGGAACTGTTCTCACTCGCAGACGGGGCGGACCCGGAGCACCATGTAGACTTGCGCGTCGTCGCCTCCTTCTCTCGGCTTCGAGAGCGGGGATATCTGCGACTCCTGGTCAGAGCGGGTCCCCGGGTAGCGGCATACGGACTGAGCCGCGGAATCTTCAGCGTTGCGGATGTCGGGAAGCTCTTGCGCCAGGCACGAGATACACAGCCCTACGAGTGGGAAATCTGACCGGCCACGTTCGTTTTCGGGCCCAGCCTGCTTCAGCACCGCTCCCACTCCGCATCAGTCCGGTGCTGCACCGGTAAGGCGGTCAGAGGTTCGGGTGCCGGAAGCGTAGTGGGCTCGGCAATCGACCTCCTGACCCCGCACGACGCGCTGACCGACGAGCGGCCCATGCGTCTCGGTCACGACGGTGCATTGCCCCTCGTCTCCATCGTGCGCGTAGTAGATCACGACCCAATCCCGCGTTCGTGCCAGTTCGTGAGCGCGAGCCGTGTTCGAGAACAGAGCCGTCAGCTCCCAATCGTTTCGCATCGTGTGCAGGATCGGCAACCAGGCTTTGCGCTCGGGGTTGAAACGGCGTGGTGTGATGTGGCGCAGCCTGCCCTCTGCTACCCGCTTGCGGTAATCGGCATCGACATCCAACAGGGTGGCGACATCGGGGCGCGGCAGCAGACGGTGATTGCGCGGGATCTTGTGAAACGAGTCCAGCCACTCGCGCCGCCGTGCCCGGTGACGTGCGGAGCGCCCCAGGATGGAGGCGAGCTCCTCCTGGATTGCGCGGACGCGGCGGGGCCCGAAACCCGGTAGCTCTGCCAAGCGTTCGTCGTGAGCTGCAGCCTCGAGATCTTCGAGGGTGTGGACCGAGAGGTCATGGTGAATCCGCGCCGCGAGCTTCGGGCCGATGCCGGGCACCGTGGTGAGCAGGTGCTCGGGAGAAACCTCACCATCCAGCCGCTCGAGAAGTGTGAGTGCGTTGCGGCGAACGAGCTCGGCCACGTGGGCCGCAA
>JAFDFW010000123.1 GCA_019309605.1 Deltaproteobacteria bacterium
TCTTAGCTCACCACCACAGTCCTGCGCGATTCTTCGGCTCAGATGAAGCCCGAGCCCCGTCCCTTCGCCTTCCACTCTGGTTGTAAAGAAGGGGTCGAAGATCCGGTGCACGACATCCGCCGGAACGCCGGGACCATCATCCGCAACGGCCACGGAAACCTTCTTATCGACCTGTCGCAGCTCGATCCAGATGTTCTCAGCGCCGGAGCGAATCGAGTTGTCGACCAGGTTGAGCAGCACTTGATTGAACGCCCGTGCAGGTGCGAACACGTCTCCTGTAACCTCATAGTCTTCGTGTACAGTCACGCCCTTCATCTTGTGTTCCAGCAAGTTGAGGGTCGATTCGACCGCAGTGCGGACGTTGCAGGGAGCGAGGTCGGTTCCGTCTGCGGGCCTCGCATGCGCATCGAGTGCCGAAATCACGCCGTCGATACGCTTGAGTGCGTCGATGACGATGGTCATCAGTCTATCGTTTGACACGCGCGCAGAGCCGCCTTTTTCCAAAACTCTCACTGCGTTAAGCGCGGCGTTCAGCGGATTCTTAACTTCGTGGGCGAGACCGGCGGCGAGCGTTCCCGCAGACGCAAGACGCGCCTGGTCGGCAAGCTGCAAGCTCAAGCCACGCATCTTCAGGTGCGCACGAATACGGGCCAGGAGCACTTGGGTGTGGAAAGGTTTCGACACGAAGTCGTCTGCGCCAGCGTCGTAGCCTTCGAGAGCCGCTTCGCTCTCCCCACGCGCGGTGAGCAGAATCACCGGGATCTGGCGTAGAGAAGGGTCTTCCTTGATCGCACGCGTGAGATCGAGTCCGCTCGTGCCCGGCATCATCACGTCGGTGAGTACGAGGTCTGGCCGGTTCTTCTTCATCAGCTCGATCGCCTCAGCGCCATCACCCGCGGCGTCCACTTCGTAGGTGTCCTTCAACACACCCACGATGAACCCGCGAAGGTCGGCCTCGTCTTCAGCAACCAGAACTCTGGGTAGCCGACCGCGGTCGAGCAGAATGCGTTCTGGCGGACGCTGGCTCTGCCGCATCTCCACGGTAGCCTCCTCCATTCGGCGCGTGTGGACGCCCGTGCCACGGTCCTCTACGCGGCGGCCTGGGTGATGCTCTATCTGGAGCTGCCTTCGCTCCAAGATCTCGGTGTGGAAGTGCTCTTTACCGCTCTTCAAGAAGAGCGTGAACGTGGATCCTTCACCAAGCTGACTGTCCACCGTCAGCGAGCCCCCATGAAGCTGCGCGAGCTCTCGAGCCAGTGCGAGCCCGATGCCCACCCCGCCTTGTTGGCGTCGCTCCGAGGTCTCGGTTTGATGAAAACGGTCGAAGATCCGCTGCTGCTCTTCTCGCGAAATGCCGGGCCCGGTATCCGTCACTTCGACCGATGTCCCCGCTGAGTTGTGGAATACGCTGACCTGAATCTGACCCCCGGGTGGCGTGAACTTCAACGCGTTTCCAACCAGATTAGTCAGGATAATCTCGATGCGGTGCGGGTCTCCGTAGCGTTCTGCGGGCGTGGAGTTCGGATCGAAAATCAGGGCGATTTCCTTTGCCCGTGCTGCGGGCGTCGCGTTCTCCGCAACTCCGCGCGCCAGATCGCAGGGGTCGAACTGCATGATCCGCAGTCGCAACCCACCGGCCTCCAGTCGGGCCAAATCCAGCAAATCTTCGATCATCCGCAGCAAGCGGTTGGCATTTCGACGTACGACCTTGAGCGCGTCTCGTTCGGCGCCGGGCTTGGTCCTAGTGAGCAGTTCATCCACCGGCGACAGGATCAGGGTTAATGGGGTCCTGAGCTCGTGAGAGATATTGGCGAAGAACTCGCTCTTGAGTCGATCGACTTCCTGCGCTCTCTCGAGCGCGCTTGCCAACTGCGAAGAAGTCTCGGCGAGCTGGAAGCGCGCAGAGTGCTCGTTTCGAATAGCCCTGTATCGGCCCGTGTTGGAAGCGATCGCAATTAGAGCGCCGATGGAGAGTGCATAGAAATTGTTGAGAAACAGACCACGGTCATCAATCACGATCCCCACTAGCTGCGGGACAATCAGCCAGATCAGAATGATGAACGAGCAGGCGAGCAAGATCTGCCCTAAACGCCAGTAGAACAAGATGCCAACGGCGAGAATGAGCTGCATCATCCCTGCGTAGTAAGGTGAAGAGTACCCCTCCAGCTGCACGATCATCGCTTCTAGGGCGATCGCGGAGATCACAACGGGCGCGACGCCCAGTTGGTATGTGAAACGAGGCGCCTGCCGACTGTAGGTTGCCGCGAGGACTAGCAGGCACCCCGCGGAGGCGGCCATCCGCAGCGACAGAAACTCGATTAGGAACTCGCTGTTCGTGAGCCAGTCGAGAACGACCCCTGAAGGGACCAGAATCATGGCGAGAACCGCGCCCAAGCGCGCACCGGTCAGGTTACGACCGACGACGTATCGGTTGAACGCCTCGAGTTCTGTTGTCTGAGTCTGCTCCATGCGCCGTTCGACTACTTCGGCGGCGTTCCTTCCACGATGATCAGGATGCTGTATGTGAAAACATCCGGATCTCTGAGCATTCCCATGAACTCTTGAACAAAGTGATCGTACGCACGCTCACTTGGAAATGCCCCCATTGCCACCGTTCGAATTGTAGCGAACTTCTGCTCCCAATTCTCTAGTCCTTCACGATTCGCTTCGCCTGCATACACATGATACGGGAGCACATGTGTGCGGATGTCGGTGAAACCTGAACGGCGGAACAGGGTGTAGAGTTTCCGGCCCACGAGTGGATCGAACACTCCCTCTAACACTGACTGGAGGGCTTCCAGCTGTTGCGACATCTGCGCCGAGATCGGGAAGTGAAACAAGCCGTTCCCATCTAGGTCGCCAACCACCACCCGACCGTTGGGCTTCGCTAGTTCCCCCAACTGCTTCAAGACCAATTCAGGCTGCTTGAGGTACTCGAAAACGAATCTGGACCAAACCATGTCGAATTGGTTCGACGGGAGAGCGACGTTCTTGAGGTCTCCTTGAACGAAGGAGAGGTTCTCGATTCCTTTGGCCAGAGCCCGACCGTGGCGGAGCCTCTCTTCGGACTGGTCGAGCGCAACGACGCTTCCCGTCGCGCCAACAAGCCTCGCCATGGTTCTCGCAACCGCCCCGGTACCGGCGCCCGCGTCCAGAACGGTCATGCCTTCGCGGAGCCCCACTAGCTCCATGTGTTGGACGGTCTGAGCTTCAACGGTTTTGTTTTCCAACCGGGTCGCTTCGTCCCCGCTTTCCATCAAATACTCGTGTTTGCTCATGGCTAGCCGAACGCCCGCACCGAGTGTTCGTAGAACCGCCTCCAAAGGGAACGATGCCACGTCCAGCAGCAGTATTCCTTCTGCTTGCTGAACCCGTAGTCGAGCAGTGAAGGTACCAATTCCTCGTCGGCGAGCACGATGCACTCGTCGCGCCCGGCGTCACGGTAGAGCGCTCGCGCTGCTCCGGTCAGACTCCCAAGTACTCTCGGGTCCTCTTCCAACAGGTGAATACTCGCGCTGTTCGTGAGCTCGCTGAAGTTCAGGCCGGGAGACGAGATCTCCGCTAGTGCAAAGCCAACCAAATCCCCGCGACGCTCCGCTACGAGAACTTCCCGCTTCCGAAACAGTCCGAAACGTTGATAGGCCCGGTTAACCTGGTCCAGCAAGATGCCCTCATGTGAGATGTCAGTCGAACGAAGCTGAATCGACCTTCGTTTTGAGACGAAGTACGCCTCAATCGCGGTGAGGTCTTCCGGCTCGAAGGGCCTGACTGTGATCTCTCGCGCCGGTGGTTCTGGCGCCTCGCGTGTCGAGGCGACGAGATAACTCAGCGTCTGCAGCTCCGAAAGCTCGCGGTCGACCATCTTCTGCGCGTAGGTGCCGAAGACGCGCGCCGGCCACTGGTTGGTCGGCCGATAGCAAATCCTGACCCATTGGATCTCTGGATGCTGTTCACAGTATTCGGTCAGAGCCATGTTGAGTAGTCGAGCTCGCGATACGCCATCACGGTGAGGCGCTGCCGCCAGATGCTGGACGCCCCATGTGGAGTCGAAAAGGCGAATCGCCGAGATGTGAGCGACTATGCGGTCCTGAACCTTGCAGATCCATGTCTTGGAAACGTCGTTGGGACGAGCGAGGAGCTCACCCATCGACTTGCGAATCTCGTCCTCGTTCAGGTGCTTTAGTTTCTCCGGATACAAGAAGCCTGAGCTGTTGAGGAAGCTCCAGATTTCCTCGAAATTCGAATCTAGCCCGCTGCTAACCTCCGGGCGGACACACCGTACGACGTAATCTGCGAGTTCCGCTCTCTCGACTGGATGCAGATTGATGAGCTCAATACCGCACTTGAGACTCGAGGCCCCCTCAGCTTCGGTAGGGTGGAGAGATCGGACCCGGGCCTTGCCGGTGAATCTCGCCCCGTGGGGAAAGGTCAGGGTGACTTCCGGGATCAGCGAGCCAATCGGTAGTAGCTGTTTGGATCCGTCGATCCTAAATGCGACGCCCGATGCGGTGATGTCGATGGCGCTGGTCTTCAGCTCATCAGGCTGAAAGGGGCAGGTCAATGACATGCTGACAGGCTGATCTCTGGGAGGCTTGAATCTCTGAGTGTTGCGGCAGCGGCGCGCCATGAGAGTCTTGGGCATGGTGACGTTCAAGATTGTCGCGCCGTCCTCTACCGTTGCCGCAAGAATCGAACTCCAGAAAACGTGCTGCGTACCGCCAAGCTCGAACACGCCGCGGCAAACATCGCCCGGCTCCCAGTTGGGAATTCGGTCGATACTCAGTCTGAGAAGGGACGCGTCAAACTCCACTGTGCCCTGATCGGCATGTATTCGTTCCTGCTCGAAACCCGGCGTGTTGAGATAGACGCCAGCGCTCTGCGCCCGAAGCGCCGCTTTTAGTGAGGCTGCGATGATCACGGGGTCGTGAATGATAGACTCTTCCGCTGGATGATCGGCGCCTGTTTCCGTCGAGATGAATTCGACGCCTGCGCGGAACGCGATGCGGTCTGCACTGCGGTGCGCAACCTCCAAATGTCTAATCACTCCCGACGTGCCTTCGAGGAGGGTCACGCCATCCTGAGTCAGGCTGAGCTTAGAAAGAAAGGTGCCGGGGAAGAGAGGTTCTTGAGCGGGACGCGCTTGCATCCAGATCGCGCAGCCGTAGTTCGAGATGTCGACAACGGGACAGGCCAACACGCGGCCGTCAATTTCCGCTTCGAGGATGACGTTGGAGGCTGCGTGCCGCGTGGCGGCGCGCGGGTGAACGATCTTAGCGATCTGCTGCTGCAAGTCCTGTTGATTCTCCGTGTCGTACACCACTCCGAACGCGTGTCCGCGCGAAAACCCGTCGATGAGGCGATTGACCGAGCTAGGGGATGACAAAAAAACGCATCGACCGCTCAATCCCGCGCGTGCGACGACGTCCAACAGAGGCTTCCCGCAGAAGCTCGCGTCGGCGATCACCAAGTCGAGGTTTCCCGTGGGAACGAGTTCGAGGCCGTCAGCCGCCGTCGTTGCCTCGAGGACCTCAAACTGATCGGAGATGGCCTCGCCGATGAGCTGTCGCTTCAGACGTTCTGGGTGGAGGACCAACGCAACCCGGCGGCGCGGCAAGGGGCGGACAGTGCTCTCCTGCAACCCGCCGTCGATCACGTGCAGCACGCTTGCAGCGGCAAGTTCTCGGTTCTGCGTCATCTCAAAGCGCCTCTCGCCTGGAGCCGACCGAAGGGTTCACAAAATTAGGCATATTCGACATCTTTATCGGCATGAGTACACGGGCATGTAGGACAAAGGTCTGAAGGCGGATTGTACAGGAGATGGGTTTTTCTCCAGCTGAACAGTGGCTCAGGAAGAGTGACTTTTATTCATGTTCCGTGAATGGAACAATAATTTCAGTATGTTGAAGCAGTGTCCCTGAATGGTTCCAGTGTCGAATTGTGCAAGATGTCACAATTGAGACACTGCGACCCTGCACACCCATTCGGTCTAAGGTGGGGATAGGGCGGTCCGCCGAGATTCCCGGGTCGAGCTCCCGAGACCGGAAGGTGGCCTAGGGTGCGTCAGCCGCCGCAGTACTTGTCGCCGCCTGAGCCGCAGGTGGAACCTGGCCTGCCGTCTGGGTCGTTCTCCAGACACTCGACGAGACTGGCGCACGGATACGTGCATCGATCCGGAAGCCCCCCGACATCCCGACAGAGTCCGCTTTCGGGGCACTCACTGTTCTCGCCAAGTGGGCATGCTTCGTTTTCACGGAGAGCGCGAACCGCTGGGCAGGTCGCCAAGGTTT
>JAFDFW010000769.1 GCA_019309605.1 Deltaproteobacteria bacterium
GTTGAGCTTCCGCAAGAGGCCGGCGATTCCCGTCTGCTCGCCCTGCGCATCGAAGGTGTAAACCAGTTCGTTCCCATCGTCCGAAAGCTCAATGGGGTGCCCACGCAGCTCGTCTGGAATGCCCGCGAGCGGACTCTGCAAGTGCAGCGTCAGTTGCTTCTTGCCGAGCTTGTGCATGAGCGCGTCCTTGTCTTCCACCAAGATGATTTCCCCCTTGCTCATCACCCCGATTCGGTCCGCCATCTCCTCCGCTTCCTCGATGTAGTGCGTCGTCAAGATGATGGTCACGCCGCTCTCTCGGAGCCCCCGAACCATCTCCCACATGTCGCGGCGCAGCTCGACGTCAACCCCGGCGGTCGGCTCATCGAGGAACAGGATCACAGGCTCGTGCGACAAGGCCTTGGCAATCATGACCCGTCGCTTCATCCCCCCCGACAGGTCCATGATCTTCGAGTCCTTCTTGTCCCAAAGCGAAAGCTGACGCAGCAACTTCTCGATGTGCGCCGGGCTAGGGGCCTTGCCAAAAAGCCCTCGGCTGAAGTTCACCGTCGCCCACACACTCTCGAACGCGTCGGTAGAAATCTCTTGCGGCACAAGCCCGATCTTCGACCGAGCCGCGCGATACCCGGACACCACATCATGCCCGTCGACCAGCACCGCACCGGCGCTCGGATTGACGATCCCGCAAATGATACTGATGAGCGTCGTCTTCCCCGCGCCGTTCGGCCCCAAGAGCGCAAGGATCTCCCCACGTCGAATCTCCAGATCGACGTCCTTGAGGGCTACGAACCCCGACTCGTAGGTCTTACTAAGCTTGGCGACGGAGATAATCGGTTGCATGGGCAGCACTAGCCGTGCGCTTTAGCACGAACCCGAGCCCCCTCGCGCCTACCAAACGCCCGGGACAAGCCGGTAGCGCACCCTGCCCATGTACTCGGCGTAGCCGGGCAAGGTGTCGTGGAGGGTTCTCTCTTCAACTCGGATCCTGACGAGAAGACTGGCGAGGACGACGGGAAGCGCGATGAGCGCGGCGTAGCTTTCGAGCCAGAGGGCCAGGCCCGCTAGCCAAAGGAGGAGGCCGGTGTAGAAGGGGTGGCGGACGCGCGCGTAGAGTCCGGTGTCGACGAGGGTGTGGCCGCGTTCCGATTGGTCTCGGACGACAGGGGTTGCGAAGGCGTTCTGGTAGAGGGCGGTGAGGAGGATTGCGAAACCCGCCAAGCACACTGCGGCACCAAACACGGAGACGCCGAGCGAAGGCGGTGGCAGTAGCTTCAAGCGAAAGACATCGGTGGGGATGAAGATGAACCAGCCTGCGAAAGCGACCGCAATGATGCCGGTGGCGATGCGGTCGGCCACGGGTTGCTTCTTGTTGATTGCGGGCTCGAGGCGCGCTTCGAGGCTCGACGGTGCGACAGCCGCGAGCCAGACAATCGCGCCCGACAAGACAATGCCGTAAGCGACCAGGAATTGAATGGCGCGCGGCCAGTTCCAGGTTCCGGCTGGAATCAATAGAAGCGAGCCAAACAAGAGGAGCTGAAGCACCCCGCCAAGCAAACCTCTGAGAATCAACATCGCGACCTCGTCACTTCATTCCCCTATTAGCACCCCCCGCCAACTCCTCCACCGTATACCGCGGCCTAATATGCTGCGGGCAGTTCGAATCCCAAGCCTCGATGTGAAACACAATCGCCCGCTCGAGCTTCGCGTCGTAGTCCGCGTCGGCAACAGCCCGCAACACCTCGCTGTCCCCTTCCACGTACTCCGCGCGCCCCCAAACCTTGATCCGCTGCCGGTTCGGGTAGTCCATCAAGAACAGGAACGCCTTGTCGTTCTCATCGAGATTCCCCACCGACACGTACTGCCGATTCCCTCGGTAGTCCGCGAACCCGAGCCGCCGTTCATCGAGCACTTTGAGAAACCCCTTCGGCCCCCCGCGGTGTTGGATATACGGCTGTCCGTCGGCCGAAGCCGTCCCCAGGTAAAACGAGTCCCGCTCCGCAACAAACGCAGCCAGCGCCGGAGTCACCAGGTCGCCCCAGTCGTGCCTCGCCATCGCCTTCTCGTAACCCGCCCGCGACCCCCGAGCCTCTTGCGCGCCCTTTTGACCGCCGCCGTGAACGCGATGTCGCTGCGGTAGCCCGCATCGGTGTTTGCATTGCCCATACCCTCACTCTGCGGCCACTCCATTATATAAACAATTAGCCAATCAGACGAAATATTGTATACAAATCGTGAACAATGGATCGCCTGCTCACGATGGAAGCCTTCCTCCGCGTCGTCGACGCCGGCAGCTTCAGCGCAGCCGCCCGCCAATGGGGGCGCTCGAAGGCAGTCGTCAGCAAGTACGTCAACGCCCTCGAAGCCCACCTCGGCGTCGACCTCCTTCGACGCACCACCCGTTCACTGAGCCTCACCGAAGCAGGCCGCGCCTACCGCGAACGCTGCGCCGACGTCCTCGGCGAAATCCAATCCCTCGAAGCCTCCGTGCGCGACGACATCGCCGCCCCCCGCGGCCCCCTTCGCATCACCGCA
>JAFDFW010000770.1 GCA_019309605.1 Deltaproteobacteria bacterium
CTACATCACCGGTAAGAAGCTTTCTCCCAAGCACCTGACGCTGGCGATCCGAGATCACCTGTACGCCACCGAGAACGCCATGTTCGGCAAGGATGCGTTGGTAGCGGAACCGAGTGATGCACCCGCGGCGCCTCCCAAACCGAGCGACGGCGAAGAGCCCATCCACACGTTCCCGGCCGCGCCCGACGGCGGCTACTTCGTGGGCGCAACGGTCGTCGACCTGGTCCCGAACATCATTCACCCCGACGTGATTTGGGGATGCACTTCGTGCCGCGCGTGCGAGGAGCAGTGTCCGGTCATGATTTCCTACGTCGACAAGATCGTCGGCATGCGCCGCGAGGAAGTCATGATGAAGAACGAGTTCCCCGGAGAGCTTCAGGGCGCGTTCAACGGCATCGAGACCAATGGCAACCCGTGGAACATCTCGGCAATGGATCGTGCCGACTGGGCTGACGGCCTCGATATCCCGCTGCTGAGCGACAAGCCCGACGCCGAGGTCCTCTACTGGGTCGGCTGCGCGGCCAGCTACGATGACCGCGCCAAGAAGGTCGCTCGTGCCGTCTCAAAGCTCTTGAAGAAGGCCCGGGTCGACTTCGCGATCCTCGGGACCGAAGAGACGTGCACCGGCGACCCTGCGCGCCGCGCCGGCAATGAGTACCTCTTCCAGATGCTCGCCGAGCAGAACATCGAAACGCTCAACGGCTACGAAGCCGCCAAGAAGACGATCATCACGGCATGCCCACACTGCTTCAACATCCTCGGCAACGAGTACGCGGATTTCGGCGGCACATACGACGTCGTGCACCACAGCGACTTCCTCAATGGCTTGCTCGTAGCGGGCAAGCTCGTCCCGTCGAAGGCGGTGAAGGACAAAGTCGTCTACCACGACAGCTGCTACCTCGGCCGCTACAACCAGGTGTACGATTCGCCGCGTCAGATCCTCGAGGCGATCGAGGGGCTCGAGCTGACCGAAGTCCCCTACTGGAACCGCAACAAGGGCCTTTGCTGTGGAGCCGGCGGCGCGCAAATGTTCATGGAAGAGCACGGCGAGCGCGTCAACAACAAGCGAACGCTGCAACTCATCGACACCGGCGCGACGACCATTGCGAGCGGCTGTCCCTTCTGCATGACGATGCTGACCGACGGCCTCAAGGACGCCGAGAAGGAAGAGACGATCGCTCAGCGTGACATCGCGGAGATCCTGGCCGACGCAATCGAGCTGGACGAAGTCGAAGAGACGCCCGTCGCGGCCCAGTAGGTTGACAGGCCCCCCTCGGGGCGGTTGACACCGGGACGTCATCCATTGATGCTCGCGGCGCATGTCCGTGCGCGACTTTTTGCATGCTGCGTTTCACGAGCCGCGCACCCAGGCGTATCGGGTGGTCGAATCAGCCGTTTGGACGCTGATCATTGGCTCGATCGCGCTGCTGATTATCGAGCCGTTCTTCCCTGAGGGCTCGCGAGGCGACCAGATCCTTCAGCGGATCGACCGGGTCATTCTGTGGCTTTTCGCCATCGAGGTCAGCACGCGGATCCTCACGTATCGCCCGCCCGAGCTCCTAGTGTTCAAGAAGCCTCCTTTGGGCCGGCTTCGCACGGAGATCCTTGGGCGGCTCCGATTTGCGCTCACCCCGATGATGCTGATCGACATCCTTACGGTCCTCGCGTTGGTGCCCGCTCTTCGCGGTTTGCGTGCTCTGCGTCTCTTGCGGCTACTGCGCACGAAGAAGCTCTTCCGCTATGCCAACCCGTTCCGGGGGCTGATGCATGCGTTCGAGGAAGACCGGCTGTTGTTCGCCTTTGCGTTTTCCGTCCTTGGCATCGAGACGATTCTAGGCGGAACCAGTCTTTTCTTGGTGGAGCGCTCCGTGAACCCCGAAATTGGCAGCCTCGGGGACGGGCTTTGGTGGGCGTTGGTGACGATCACCACGGTCGGCTTCGGGGACATCACGCCGGTGACCACTGTGGGTCGCTTCGTCGGTGGCGTCATGATGGTGGGCGGCCTGTTCACCTTAGCCCTTTTCGCGGGCGTCATCGGGCATAGCCTGTTACACGCGGTTCTGAGCATCCGAGAGGAGCAGTTTCGAATGAGCGGTTACGTGTTGCTCGACGTGCTGAGCTCGGAGATCGACTTCGAGGAGCAACGAATCGTCCTCTTCGGTCCCTACGAGCGCCCGCGGGAGTTGCCTCCGGAGTTCATGTGGGTGCAGGGTGATCCAACGAAGGAAAGCGAGCTCGACAAAGCGCGCATCGCACAGGCATCGACCGTCATCGTGACAGGCTCGCGGCGGGTGAAGCCACAGCAAGCCGATGCCACCACCATCCTCACTCTATTCACGATTCGTTCCGCGCTGACCAAGAGCCCCGCGGCCAAGAATCGGAAAAAGCCCGTCCGCATCATCGCGGAGGTGCTGGACTCCGAGAACGTTCAGCATGCGCGCGCTGCAGGCAGTGACGAGGTCGTCGAGACCCGCCGCGTGGGGTACTCCCTGCTGGCGCACACGGTCGTCTATCCCGGTGTTGCCGATGCGACGAGTCGGATGGTCTTCGGGGGGCACCAGAATCTCTACGTGGGCCCGCTTCCCGAAGGTATCGAGACGCCAGCGACGTTCGACCAGTTGAGCCAACAGGTTCGCGCGTCCACCGGTTGCTTGGTGATCGGGTTTCGAGACCCCGAGACGGGCGAGGAGCAGGTCAATCCTGGAAGGGAGGAGCTGGTGATGCCCGGGGTGGACCTCCTTTACCTCGCCCCCGAGCCCGTTCTGATGAAGTCATGACTGCCCTGGCCAGGCGTGAGCCCTTGCTGGTGCGTCCGGGGGCGCGCTTTGATTGCGTGGGGGACGGGCTTTGTTGCAGTGACATCCACGCCGTTGGCGCGCTAAGCGACGAAGACTGCGAGATGCTCGCCGTGATCTCAGAGGATGCGATCGACCGCCACGAAGGCGAGGACGCTGCGGTCCTGATGATGCGGAGTGACACCGGCCGCTGCGTGTTCTGGAGCGAGGAAGGATGCGGGATCCACTCCCAGCTCGGGCCCGAGATGAAGCCCAGCCCCTGCATTCAGTTCCCGTACGCATTGACGGCGACGCCTGCGGGCGGCCGAGTGTCTACGCAGCACCGGTGCACATGCCGCACG
>JAFDFW010000124.1 GCA_019309605.1 Deltaproteobacteria bacterium
AGCCCAAGAATGGGATGTTCATCACCGAACGCTTCGCGGCCCATTTGAAATCGCCGGGCAGCGCCGCTCCGAGGACCAAGATGTCGATCAGGCTCTCGTGGTTGCTTGCGTAGGCGAATCCACCGTCCGGCACGTTCTCCCCACCAGTCGCCTCGATGTAGATGCGGAGGCCCTTGGCCGACGACCGACTCCACTTCTTGGCCGCCCAAGTGGACGCCGCGCCTTGGGTCAGTGGGCCGAGGAGGATCGACAGCATGCCCCAGCCGATCGTGCGGGCTCCGAACGGGACCCACTGCATGAGCCAACGCACGCGCTGCCCCCAGCCCATCTCGCCGCCCTTGCGGAAGATGCCCCACTCGTTGAGCGCCCACTCGACTGTGCTCTTGAGCCCCATCCACGGCCCATTTACCACTCCCCCGGGCACATGAAAAGCGGCGCCGCGGGCTCACGCCATCGGGCGCAAGGGACTCGGCGGAACGTTGGAAAGATCGAGGCTTTCGGGGAGCGGCTTGTACGGAAACTCGAAGTTCACGGACCTTGCGTAGGTGTAGAGAGCGGCGCCGTAGGAGGTAAAAGGGGTCGGTGCGGCATGCAGTTCCGCCACCGCATGTGTATTGTCATACACGGTATCCGTTGCCAGGTAGGGCAGGTACACACTCAGCAGGGCTCCGACGCGTTGGAGGTTCCCCGCTTTGGGAAAGTTGGACAGGGCATCCATTGCGCGCTCGAACGGTGCCGCGAACCGACCCACAAACCGAGGCGCTCGCCTCCCAAGGGTGGACGAGAACGCCTCGGCGATTTCCCCGAGAGTCCGCGACTCGGTGCCTGCGCTGAGGTGGTAGGTATCACGCGTCAGGTCTTCCCGGACGTGGAGCTCGCCAACGCCTGCGCCGACCCAATCCGCATTGACGATGTCGATCCGAAGGTCTGCTGAAAGCGGCATCACTGGCAGGTCGGCCAGGGCGCAAAATGCACGGACCATGTCGAACTGCGTCGTTTCCGCGAAGCGCGAGTCACCGATGACACTGCTCGGCCGGACGACCAAGCAGGGCACGTCCGGCAGGAGCTCCCGCACCATGTGCTCGGAGAACTTCTTGGTGCGCGTGTATGGATTGAAATCCGGCTGGCTCCAGTCGAGAGGCTCATCCTCCATCACGAGCGCCCCCGGGCGCATGCCCGCCACGCCCGCGGTCGACACCTGCGTGAAGCGCCTCAGGGGATGGTCTTCCTGGATGGCGCGCGCGAGGCGGATGACAGAGAGCGTGCCTCGAAGATTGTGATTCGTGCAGGCGCGCTCGGATCGGAAGTTGAGCGCGGCCGCGTTATGCAGCACCGACTCCGCGTTCGAGATGAGCCAGTCGTAGTCTGCCGTCGAGATGCCCAGGCCGGGCTCGGTCAAATCGCCGCTGATGAAGCAGATCCGATCCAGGTGGCGATGAAACTCGTCGGCTTCCATGTGGAGTTGAAGCGACTTCCAGAGGCGCTCGACGCCCGCATCGTAGCCTGCGGCGCGCACGAGCAGCGCGAGCTCGTGGTCGGTGTTGCGAAGGAGCCACGCGGTGGCGTACGAGCCGATGTACCCCGTCGCCCCGGTCATGAAGATCGCCATCGAAGCTCATCGTTGTGGGCTTCGCGGCGAAGTCAAGAGCGTCACCAGCGCGTCGGGGGTGTCGACGTGCACCCAATGGCCGGCTTGCTCGATCACATGCATCGAAACGCTCGGATTTTGCTCGGCGATTCGCTCGATGCGCTCTCGGTCCGACTGGGAAAACATCGCAGAACGGCCCCCGATGACCAGGTCGAGCGTGCACCCTTCCGGCAGCGCATCGACGACGCCCCAGCTGTTGGTGTTGGCATAATCAGCGATGAGATCGCGGATGGCTCCGAGGTCTGGTCCGAAGCAGCGTTGGCTGTCGTCGGTTCTCCGCAGATTCATCGCAAGCCAACGCGCTATCGCTGGCGGCTGCCCGGCTTCGACCATCGCCGCGACAAAGGCGTCGCGAGACGCCCATTTTTTGGGGAGCGCTTCGAGCGTTCGAATCACCTCGGCCGTCGCCGACGTATCCGGATTCGCCTCACGCGGAGACGGGGAAGAGTCGATGGTCCAAGCTTCCGTGAGCTGACCCTCACGCGACCGCAGCCACTCCAGCACCACCTTGCCCCCAAAGCTGTGGCCGAGGGCGCCCCCGACTGGCCTGTTTAGCGATCGTTCGAGCTCGGTCAGATCGGCGGCAGCGGTTTGTAGGGTGTGAGGTGGGGGAAATCCAAGGGAATCTCCGTGCTCGCGGAGGTCGATCAGGATCGCGCCCCAGTCGGGCCTGGCCTCGACGAAACGGCGGGCGATCCGGCGCCAATTGGCCCGCGTGCCTAGAATCCCATGTAAAAACAGCATGTAGCGTTCGGGATCGGTCGATCGGGAGGTCTCGATGCTGTGGGCGAGCACGAGTCTGGCTTACCACAGAAGGAAGGGTGACCCGATCAGCCGGCGGCTGCTGGCGCCGGCACCATCGGGACGAGCTGCATCAACGCTTTTTCCAGTCGGAACACCGCACTGTCGGACATGGGCCGCCGCTTGGAGCGCGCCCGTCCGCTTTCGAGCCCGTCGAGGTAGCCACGCATCTTCCGCCGCGCCTCGTGAATGCGCCACGCGATCGTTCCTTCCGTCGTCTCGAGGACCACGGCGGCTTCCTTATAACTCAGGCCCTGGAGCGTCGTGAGGACTACGGTCGTCTGAAGAAGCGACGAGAGCTGGTCGAAGGCTTCCAGCAGCGCCCGATATCGATCCCTTAGCTGGACGGCACGCTCCGGATCTCCGTGCGAATCGACGGCGACCGCCGCAACGAGGCGGGGGTCATCGAGCGGAACCGTGGGTCTGCGTTTACGATCGCGCTTTGCATTCAGGGCCCGGTGCAGCGTGATCCGATAGATCCAAGTGAAGAACTCGCTCCGCCCCTCGAACTCCGGCAGCTTGTGATAGGCCTTGAGAAAGGCATCCTGCGTGATGTCGTCGGCATCGCTGGCCTGGCCGGTCAGATGGAGCGCCAGCGAGTACACGCGCGCCCGATACTTGCGTACGAGCTCATCGAACGCGGCCCGGTCTCCGGCCTTGGCCCGGGCGACCAGCTCAGCCGCTTCGGCGCCGCGTTGCTGCGCCTCGGATACCTGTGGTTTTCCGCTCAATAGGCCCCCGTCCGTTCAGGACCCCTAAAGGTTACCCACTTTCCTGGGCCGGACCCAAATCCGTGGGTTGAAAGGCCCAAACCAAGCTGTTACATCCAACCCGCCTGGACTCGGAAGCCCTTGGAAATGGTGGGGAATTCTCTTCTTGTGTCCATCTCACGCTCATGATCACCGACTGGTTCTACGGCCTATTCTCGAACGACCTCGCCATCGACTTGGGCACGGCGACAACCCTCATCTACGTGAAGGGCCGGGGCATCGTGTCTTGCGAACCGTCTGTCGTTGCGGTTCAGGCTGACCCGCGCGGCGGCAAGCGCGTCTTGGCGGTCGGCAAAGAAGCCAAAGAGATGCTCGGCCGGACGCCGGGTTCGATCCGGGCGGTGCGCCCGCTACGCGATGGCGTGATCGCGGACTTCGACATCACCGAGGCGATGCTCCGCTACTTCATCGCGCGCGCACACCACGATCGCCGGACCTTGGTCAAACCCCGCATCATCATCTGCGTGCCGTTCGGCATCACCGAAGTCGAGAAGCGTGCCGTCAAGGAGAGCGCAGAGGGCGCTGGCGCGCGCGAGGTGTTTCTCATTGAAGAGCCGATGGCCGCTGCGATCGGTGCCGGCCTTCCGATCACCGAGCCCAGTGGCAACATGGTCGTCGACATCGGCGGCGGCACGACCGAGGTTGCGGTCATCTCACTTGCCGGTATCGTCTACTCGCAATCCGTTCGCGTCGGCGGCGACAAGATGGACGAGGCGATCATCGCGTACTTGAAGCGCAAGTATAATCTCCTAATCGGCGAGCAGTCGGCCGAGCGCGTCAAGTGCACCATCGGCAACGCGCACACCGATGGTGAGGCAACGACCATGGAGGTGAAGGGCCGCGACATGGTTGCCGGCGTGCCGAAGACCGTCATCGTCAATTCCGACGAGATTCGGGACGCGCTCACCGAGCCGATCAATTCGATCACCGAGGCCGTCATGATGGCGCTCGAACGTACGCCGCCCGAGCTGTCTGCCGACATCGTCGACAAAGGCATCGTGCTCACTGGGGGTGGCGCTCTTCTGAAGAACCTGGACGTGCTTTTGCGCGAGGAAACAGGGCTCCCCGTGATGGTTTCGGATGATCCAGTGTCGGCCGTCGTGCTCGGTTCCGGCAAGGCGCTGGACCACTTGGATCTGCTCCGTGAGGTGACGATCGCGTAATGCGAGGAGCAGGAACGCGGCAATGAACTACTTCCAGACGATTCGAGATGCCGCCATCTTGCTTGCGCTGCTCCTCATCCCCGCTGTCTTCTTGCGCGCTAACCTCCGAGATCCGTCCGACCTTTCTTGGCTCGACCGCGCGCTGCTACAGGTGAGCGGCCCCGTGCAATACGTCGCCGAATGGGCAGCCGATGGAGTGACGAGCGTCGTCGAAGAGTACGTGTACTTGGTGGACGTCAAGATGGACAACGACCAGCTGCGCGCGGAGAACGATCGTCTGAAGCGTGAGATGCGCGTCTTGCGGACTGACACGCAGCGGGTTCACGAACTCGAGTCGCTGCTCGGTCTGCGCGAGCGGTTGGCGACCGAGACGATGACGGCTCGCGTGATCGCCAAGGGAATCTCGCCTTCGTTTCGTGTCGTTCGGCTTGCGGTCGATCAAGGTGAGCACGCTGGCTTGCACGCTGGCATGCCCGTCGTTGCTAACGAAGGGCTCGTTGGTCAGGTTCGGCGAGTGTCGGGACGCTTCGCTGATGTGCTGTTGACCATCGATCCCGAGAGCCGCGTGGACGTCGTGGTTGGCGAGAGCCGTGCCCGCGGCCGGATCGAGGGCCTCGGAGAGCGCAACCGCTATCGTTGCCGCATCCAGTTCGATCGGGCAGACGATCAAGTGACCGTGGGCGACGAGGTCTTCACTTCAGGCCTCGGCAAGAAGTTCCCCGCGTCGATTCTCATCGGCTATGTCAGCAAGATTGGCGATCAGGAGTTCGGCCTTCATCAGGAGGGCGAAGTGACGCCATCGGTCGATTTCACGAGGCTCGACGAGGTCCTGATCCTGACCTCCGGGCCGAAGGACCCGGACGCGCTCTAGGGTAGGGGCATGCACCGCGCGCGAGGCAGTATCATCATCGTTTTGGTCGCGTTCGCCATGCTGCTGACGCAATCGGTCTTTTCGCGCGTGCTCGCGCCGTATCCTTTCTCTCCCTACCTGGGCCTGCCGTTCGTCTTCGCGATGGGCACGGCTCCCGGGGTGAAGGTCCTCCGCGGCGCCGCGACGGCGTTCGCCATCGGCTATCTGTATGACCTCTTCACCGGTAACCCACTCGGCCTCCACACGTTTGTCTTCGTCGTCGGCTATCTCACCGCCTGGCTGGTCGGTTACCTTCTGACGTTTCGGGGCATCGCCTTCGAGATGGTGCTGACGTTTGCCCTCACCGTCCTTCTTGGAGGCTTGCTCGAGCTCATTCGCGGGTTCACGCCAGGCGGCATGGCTTGGAGTGGGGTCACCCTGACCATGGCGCTCTTCGGTTCCGGGTTCGCCACGGCACTCGTTGCGCCGATCCTGTTTGCGGTCGTTCGGTGGATCGACCCCGAGTCCGAGCGGGCGCCGACATGATTACGCTCTCGCAACGCAGGGAAGTCGGGGAGTTCCGCAAGCGGTATCGCTGGATGGCGCTGTTCGTTGTCCTGGTCTTCAGCGGTGTCATCATTCGTATCGCCCAGGTGCAGCTCTTTCAGCGTGACCGGTGGTCCGGTATTGCGCAGCAAAACATCATCAAGACGCTGGAGCTTCCGGCCACGCGAGGCGTCATTCGAGACATTGCAGGCCGAGTCGTCGCCTCGAATCGACCGTCTTACGACGTCTACGCCACTCCGCGGCTGCTCCAGCCCGAAGCCGTGGACCGGATCGCTTCACTGATGGGGCTGAGCGAGCAAGATCGAGACGGCCTCCGGACACGATTGGACGAGCTACCGCCGAGTCGGCGCAGCCACCAACTCGAGCTGTACAGCGACATCGATCGCGAGCAGCTTGCCGCCTTGGAGACCCACCTGGCCGAGCTTCCGGCGCTCGACGTCGTCACCGTTCCGCTTCGTGATTACCCCTATGCCACGCTCGGGGC
>JAFDFW010000771.1 GCA_019309605.1 Deltaproteobacteria bacterium
ACGGCAAGGACGATCAGGCGCCGTGCCATCGTGGAGCGGCCGCGGAGAAAGCCGGTCAGGGTTCGGTCGTTCTTGTCGCAGCGAGCCTTCATATCGGTGAACATACGGTCCATCAGCTCACCGTTTTGCGGTGGCTCGGGCACATCGAGCTCGCGCAACCGCTCGCCGAGACCGTCGTCGGGCCTATCGCTGCCACTAGTCATTCATCCCCACGTATTTCCGAGACCAACAATTGTTTCAAAGTTGTGTACGCACGATGTGCGCGAACACGTACAGCCCCCTCAGAAGTCCCCACGATTTGGGCCACCTCCGCGTATGGGCGTTCTTGAAACCAATGGAGCTCCACAACCTCTCGTTGGCTCGACGGGAGCTTCTCCAAGGCAACATGGAGGAGCTCCGAACGCTGGCGGAGCTCGAGGGGCATGAAATCTGCTTCCGGTGCCGCCCGGGTGTCGACCTCGAGCGAGGTCATCTTGCGCCGCTTCGTTCGCCGCCAATGCTCGCGGACCAGGTTCATCGCGATCGTCATGACCCAGGGACGCAGCTTCGAGCCACGACGGAAATCGTTTCGCGCGCCGTGCAGCCGGAAAAACGTTTGCTGTACGATCTCTTCGGCGAGTTCGTCGTTGCGAAGGTGCCGCCGCGTGAGGCGGAGCAGGATTGGCCCGTAGCGCTCGAACAACGAACGGAAGGCTGCCTCGTCGCCATCGATGTAGGCGTCCATGAGTTGTTCGTCGGTGGGTGCCGCTTTTGGTGAACTACTCGCCATGCTGTGCGTTGGTATCGAGGCCGGAGGGGGACGTCGCTTCGTTGGGACTGGTTTGCGCCTTCCACCAGTAGCCCGAGAAGACGAGCGTGCCCAGCAGGGTCAGTAGAAGGGCGACTAGTTGCCAGTTGCGGTTGCGGTCCGGGTCGAGCTCTTCGATCACGACCGGCTCGATGGGGATTGGGCGTGCGCCAGATGTGCTGAGGATCTTGCCCGCAGGGTGGCTGCTGCGCCCCTGCGCCGGTGGGAAGGTCGACGCAAGAGAGGCGACCGGGATGGAACCGATGTGTGAGGTCTCCATCCAGGGAGCGATGTCTTGCGTGTGCGGGCTTTGCTTGGCCGATTCGATTTCGATCCATTCGAGCGCGGACCGCATGGACGCCGCGTCCGGGTATCGGTCGTGTGGACGTCTTGCCATCGCGCGCTTGATCACATCGGGCAGACCAGGCACGTCGTCAAACCCTTCGTCGGCTTCCCAACCCACCGGGGGCGAACCGATCACCATGTGGTGAAGCAGCGCCCCCGCGGAATAGAGGTCGACCGAGGCGTCGAAGGCTTCAGCACCGAAGAGCTCTGGCGCCATGTAGGCCACTGCGTGCTTGCCCGAGCCGGTGTGCGCCGCGTGGGCGCTCGCTTCTGGGTGGGCTCGCAGCAAGGGCAAGATGCCCATGCCGATGACTCGGGCGCAAAGCCGTCCGTTCCGTTCCCGGGTGACGATGATGTTCTGTGGGGTGAGGTCACCGTGCACGAGTGCCTGAGCGTGTGCTGCATCGAGTGCATTGAGGACGTCTGTCGCGAGCCGAAGCACATCGAGGGAGCCTAGAGGACGATCGCGCAGGATGTCCGAGAGGAGTGTGCCGCGTAGGTCTTGAAAGGCCAGGTACGGGACGCCATCGATGACGCCGGCATCGAGCACGCGCGGGACGGCACGCGATCGGGTCGCCCCGAGCTTGTGCGCCAGCTGGGAGAACGCTGCCTCTGCGCGCGTCGATCGGCTCACGTCCATCGGCATGACAGACAAGATGAGCGGCGTGCCTTCGGAGGACGCGCGGTAGTAGGAAACCAGGCCGCCCCACGGCAATGCACCGTCGACCGCGTAGCGCCCAGCGAAGAGTTGGTCGAGCGGAGGATGCGCGCCACCAGGCGAGGGAAACATCGAGGCCGAGAATAGACCCAATGGCTTGCGGACGCGACTTTCTTTAGCGCTCTGACTGAAGAACTTGGCCGCGAGTCAGAAGCTCGCCCTCGGGTTGCCGGGTGAGCTCGTAGGCGCGCGTGCGGTCGCCGGTCACCCAGGTCTCCATCTGGACCTGCTCTCCGGCGTGTGTTTCTCG
>JAFDFW010000125.1 GCA_019309605.1 Deltaproteobacteria bacterium
CGATGGCCAAGGCAGCCGCGTCCGCGTCTTGGCCAACCACTATGTCCGAGAGCGTCGCGCGATCCGGCAGGCTTATCTCCGCCAGATACAAAGCGCCGAGCGGTCGGTCTGCATCACGAACAGCTACTTCGTCCCGGACGGTCGAATCCGCCGGGTGCTTGCCCAGGCCGTCAACCGCGGAGCCGAGGTTCGCGTGATTGTCCCCGGCAAGAGCGACGTCCCCGTGGTGCGTCACGCTGCGCGCAAGCTCTACGGACGACTGCTCGAAGCGGGGATCCAACTCTACGAGTGGCAGGGCTCGATCCTCCACTCCAAGACCGCGGTCATCGACAGACGCTGGTGCACGGTGGGCACGTACAACCTCGACTCCCGGTCCCTGCGTTTCAATCTCGAGGTCGTCGCAGCGGTCGAGGATGCTGCGGTTGCGGGCGCCATGGAAGACCGCTTCAACGCAGACCTCGAGCACGCCAAGCCCGTTTCCTACGAGGAATGGAGGCGTCGCCCGCTGCACGTGCGGATGCTAGACGACTTCTTCTACCGCTTTCACCGGTTGCTTTGACGTGGAACGAAAGCCCCAACACACCTACTTGGACCCGCTCGATGCGATTTGGCTGACAGTGGCCGCCCGCGTCGGCTTCAAGGTTGAACGCTCCGCCGAGGTTTACGCCTCGACCGACGGGAAGGGCGTGATGACAATCGGCACCCCGAGCACCCTCGACCCCGACGACTGCCTGGCGCAGATGATCCTTCACGAACTGTGTCACTCGTTGATCGAGGGGGCGGAGAGCCTCGGCGTGCCGGACTTTGGGCTCGATAACGAGAGCGAGCGGCACGTGGTGCGGGAGCACGCCTGCTTGCGGTTGCAGGCGTGGCTCACCGACAAGCACGGGCTGCGGCAGGCGCTCGCCCCGACGACTGATTTTCGGAGCTACTATGAAGAGCTGCCCGAGGACCCCTTCGCGGATGACGGGGATCCGGCGATCCCCGCGGCCAGGTTGGGGGCGGCTCGATCGGAGGAGGGGCCTTGGGCGCCGCATTTATGGGAGGGGCTCGACGCAACGGCGAGAATTCTTGAGGTCGCCAGCCAGTTCAGAGCCGAGGATCCGGACGTGGCTGATCCACCTATCTGGTCGGAATTGAAGCAGTAATTCACCCCGTAGAGCCGATGCGTTGCGTCGTCCACGGGGCTTCGCTGACGCTGACACTGACGCTGACGCTGCCGCTGGCACTGCCACTGACGCTGGCACTGGCCCGGACTCGGCCCCGGTTCCCCACTCGCCTGGCACCAACCGGCCCCCATGGTATAGCTCCGCCGCTTCATCCGAAGCCGGAGGCCCCGTGGCCCCCGAAACTATTCACATCCCTCGGCTCGATCAGACGTTCCGGTGCCCCTTCGTGGGTTGTTCGTCTGGGGGGATGGCAGTTCAACCGAAAGGAGAAATGAGCAATGACTGAACCTACCCATGAGACCCAGGAAGCGCCCGAATTGGCGGCCCTGGGAACCCCCGATGTCGCGTCGGGTGATCTACCGATTGGCCTTCGGGCCCTCATCGACGCCGGTGTGCACTTTGGTCATCAGACCAAGCGCTGGAACCCGCGGATGCGCCCTTACATCTACGGCGCCCGCAACGGGATTCATATCATCGACCTCGACCAGACCGCGGAGCTCTTCAAGCGCGCCTACGCGTTCGTCACCGATACGGTTGGACGAGGTGGGCACGTGCTCTTCGTCGGCACCAAGCGTCAGGCGGCAGAGGTCGTCCGTGAAGAAGCTGAGCGTGCCGGTCAGTTCTACGCCACGGGCCGTTGGCTCGGCGGCACGCTGACCAACTACCGCACGATGAAGGGTGGCATCGACCGGCTCCGCGATATCGAGCAACAGGTCGAAGACGGCACCATCGACGCTCTGCGCAAGAAGGAAGCGCTGTCGATTCGCCGCGAGGGCGAAAAGCTCGAGAAGTACCTCGGCGGCATCAAGCTGATGAGCGGCCTGCCGTCGGCGCTCTTCGTCGTCGACCCGCACAACGAGCACATTGCGGTCAACGAGGCGCGGAAGCTCCACATCCCGATCGTCGCGCTCACCGACACCAACTGTGATCCCGACCTCATCGACTTCGTGATTCCAGGCAACGACGACGCGATTCGCGCGATCAAGCTGATCGCCTCGCGTGTCGCCGACGCGTGCATCGAAGGAAGCCAGCAGCGTCGCGAGTTCCTGCAGCACGATGGCGCTCAGGGATCCGATGCGGCCTCCGGCGAGGGGGTGCAGGTCGAGTTCGCGCGCAAGCGTGGCTCCGCGCCCGCAGCGCCTGAAGGAAAAGCATAATGTCTGACGTCAGCCCATCCATGGTCAAATCGCTTCGCGATCGCACCGGCGCCGGCATGATGGCGTGTCGCGACGCGCTTCGTGAGACCTCCGGCGACGAAGACCAGGCGATCGAGATCATTCAGAAGAAGGGTCTCAGCAAGGTCGCGAAGAAGGCAGGCGCCATCGCAGGCGATGGTCTCGTCCATGCATACATCCACGGCCCCGGCCGGGTGGGCGTTCTCCTCGAGGTCAACTGCCAGACCGATTTCGTCTCTCGCGGAGAAGATTTCCAGCAATTCGTCGAAGAGACCGCCATGCAGGTGGCCGCCGAGAACCCGCTCTTCGTCAGCGAAGACGACATCCCGGAGGACGAGATCCTCTCCCGCACAGCGATCTTCCGAGGCCAGCTCGAAGAGGAGGCTAAGGCTACCGGCAAAGAAAAGCCCGCCGCCGCGATCGAGAAGATCATCGAAGGCAAGCTCGCCAAGTGGAAGAAAGCGGCCTGTCTTCTGGACCAGACCTCGATTATGCACGAGGACAAGACGATTCGTCAGCTCCTGGAGGCGCTCACCGCGAAGCTCGGCGAGAAAATCAACGTTCGCCGATTCTCGCGCTACGAGCTCGGCGAAGGGATCGAGAAAAAGAAAACTGATCTGGCGGCCGAGGTGAGTGAGGCGCTAAAAGGCTCTTGAGTCATGACGAACGGGGCCAAGCTCACACGGGTACTACTCAAGCTCTCGGGTGAGGTGCTTTCCGGTGGACCTACCGGAATGAGCATCGAGCCCGAGACCGTGATAGCGATCAGTGAGGAGCTGGCTGAAGTCCACTCAAGTGGATGTCAGATTGGCATCGTCATCGGCGGTGGCAACATCTTCCGTGGCCTCAAGGGCAGCGCCACGGGGATGGACCGCACCGCAGCTGACCACATGGGCATGTTGGCCACCGTCATCAACGGCATCGCGCTTCAAGACGGGCTCGAGAAGGCCGGGGTCGATACGCGCGTGATGAGCGCGCTCGAGATCAAAGCCGTCTGCGAGCCCTACATCCGGCGCCGGGCCGTTCGCCACTTGGAAAAGGGCCGCGTGGTGATCTTCGTGGCCGGGACTGGCAATCCGTACTTCTCGACCGATACGGCCGCCGCTCTTCGCGCGATGGAGATTCGCGCCGATGCGTTGTGCAAAGCGACCAAGGTCAAGGGCATCTACGACAAGGACCCGATCCATCACGACGATGCCAAGATGGTCCGGCGAATCAGCTACGATCAGTTCCTGATGGAGCGGGTCGGGGTCATGGACGCCACGGCGGTGGCACTGTGTCGCGACAATGATTTACCCATCCGGGTATTCAAGCTGACGGAGCCCGGCAACATTAAAAGGGTTGTCATGGGCGAAGACGTCGGTAGCCTAGTGACGGCGGAGGGTTGAGCTCCGCTCGATTCGAGGGAACCGATGCTTGCTGAAACATTGGAAGAGCTAGTGGCGACGATCGACAAGGCGCACGAGTCGCTCAAACGTGATCTCTCCAAGATTCGGGCGGGACGCGCCAACCCTGGTATCCTCGACGGCCTCCGGATCAACTACTACGACACGCCGACGCCGCTGAAGCAGCTGGCGTCGATCTCGGTGCCGGAGGCGCGCATGATCATCCTCAAGCCGTTCGATCGGTCTCAGATGCAGCCCATTGAGAAGGCGATCAGGGACGCACAGCTTGGCCTCAACCCGTCCAACGACGGGGAGATCATTCGCATCCCGATGCCCCCCCTCACCGAGGAGCGCCGCAAAGACTTGGTCAAGGTTGCTCGCAAGTCGGGTGAGGATTGCAAGGTCGCGATTCGCAAGGCCCGGCACGACGCCAAAGACATGATCGACAGCCTTCAAAAAGAAGGCGAAGTCGGTGAAGACGACGCGGACCGTGCTCGTAAAGACCTCGAAGAGAAGGTCAAAGTCGGCACGAGCAAAGTGGACGCGATCGTCGGCAAGAAAGAAACCGACATCCTCGAGGTCTAGGCGCTACCTAGAAAGGCCTCCCGAAATTAACGTAGAACTGGGCCCCTCCGCCCCGATCGAAGCCGTACGCGAAGCCCAAACGGAGGGAGTACGGCCTCGAGTATCCTAGCGTGAAGTCCATCAGGATTTCGGCGCCCGTGCCCTTGCGGAAGGCGTTGAAGTCGAGCGGTCCAAAGTACGCATTGCCATAATCAAAAAACACGAGCCCGTACATGCGATCAAAAAACACGGGCACCGTGCCTGGCCCACGCAGCACGCGCGTCAGCGGGAAGCGGTACTCGGTTTGAAGTAGATGAAAACGGTCTCCAACGATCGAGAACGCCGGGTAGCCGCGAAGCGCCACGCCTCCGAGTTGCTCGAAGTTGAGGAGTTGCTCGATCAGCGAGGTGTCTGGGAAGCCGCCCAAGGCGAACATCCCCCGCTCGCCACGGCTGTCTTCCCCCGCGCCTCCGCCATACCGAACCGCGATGACGTGGTGCTGCGCCCAGGGCATCTCGATGAACCGTCGAATGAACCACGATGTTCGGATGCTCTTGAACTGACTGCCGATCCCCGGATGGGCGAAAGACACGCCCGCCCCCAAGGTGCGTCCCTCTGACGGCGTATAGTCATAGGCGTGCCGCCGCGCGTCGTTGTAGCTCCATGAAAGCCCAATGTCGGCGTTCAGACCGGTGGCGGGAACGAGCGGGGGCGGATAGTTGGGGTTGAGCCTGCCGTTGAAGCTCGAGAGGGAACGCGTCCAGGTGAGCCCGTAGCTCGCGCTGACGCGGTTGGCGTGAAAGGAGCGCGGTATGACGTGATCGACCGTGAGGCGGCCGCCGTACGCGTCTTCGACGTAGGGGCGTTGCTGCCCGTTCACGACGAACCCGTTGCGAGGGGTCACGCGCCGGAAGAACGAAGCCGACAGGTCCGGCGGCATGCGGCGCAGCGTGTAGCGGAGGTCCGCGTTGACGTAGCCTTCGTTCAAGCTGATACCGAGCCGCGCAAAGAACAGGTGAAACTGGGCTGCGTCTTCCCCCTGCGTGAAGATCCCGAGCTGACGCCCGAAAGCATCTTCCTCGAGGTCGATGCCCCAAGACCGCGGATACAGCGTTCGCGCCCCCGCGTAGCGCGTCGAAAGATCCGGGATCAACGCGTCGGCCTCACTCGGGGGCGGTCGATCGTCTGCGTACGGTGAAGCCGGCCAGCCGGTGTTCGGGTCGAGGTCGAGCAGATAGATGTCGTATCCGCGGCTCGTGTACCCGATGTATGCGAGCTGCGTGCCGTCGGGGGAGGGCGCGGGCGTGTAGGCGCCCGAGACGAGGTTGGTGACTTGCGACACCTCGCCGGTCGTCGACTCCCAGGCGTAGATGTTGGCGATGCCCGTCCGGTCGCTCGAGAAGTAGAGCAGGCTCCCGTCCGGGGACCACGCAGGCCCGGTATCCATCGCGCGGTCGTGGGTCACGCGCGTGATCTTTCGGGTTGCTAGGTCGATCACTTGGATGTCGCGGTAGCCTCCCTTTCGCCATGCGCTGTACGCCACCTGCGTGCCGTCCGGGGAAAAGCGAGGCGTGTACACTTGCTCGAAGCGCTCGCTCTGGACGAGCACCTCCTGAGACCCTTCAATGTCGTCGAGGCTCGCGATCCACAGGCTCTGGGTGCTCGCGTCGTTTCGGACGTACGCGATCGCGCGACCGTCTGAAGAGATATCCGGATAGCGCGCACGAAGACCGCGGGTCAGCCGCTCGCGGTTCCACGGGCCGCGCCGGTCGAACCTGAACAGGTCATAATAGCTGTAGACGTTGGTCTTGTATGCGTCGACGGACTCGAAGTAGAGTTCGCCGTTGGGGTGCAGCGCCGGATAGCTTTCGCCGGCGCTGCGCACGATGCGCTGGACTTCGTTGCCGTTGGCCAGGTTGAGCGTCCGGATCTGCGGGTCGTTGTGCCCGTCTTGCGCGTAGTACAGCAGCCGATGGTTGCCGGC
>JAFDFW010000772.1 GCA_019309605.1 Deltaproteobacteria bacterium
CGAGAGCGTTAGCATTCGGACGCCTCGCTGCTATGGCTTGCGCCCCTCGAGGACCATCCTCCGAAGAGGACCGCGGACCTCCGTTCCGTAGAGACGGAGGAATAGCTCGCGACGAAGGGTTTCTTCGTCTATCCGATCGGCTCGCTTCGATCGGATCGAGCTCTCGGCGAGGCGCTTTGCGGTGGCGAACATCCTGCAGCTCTGCAGTAGTCTCTGCTCGGGCGGAAGCCGCATCAGCATTTCGCGGTACCGCTTTTCGATCGTGGGGGCCGTATCAGACATCCTCGCCTCTAACCTCGTTGAGCAAATCTACCACACCCAGCTTCTGTGCCCACCGCTGGATATAGGGCCAATCGAGATTGCTTTCCGACAGGATGAGGTTCTTGACGTCACCGAGTTGGAGCTCGGATCTGCTCGTCTTCGCCCAATGCAGTTTCGAGAGAAGTAGGTCCTCTGCGGTTACGACAGAGAAATCCTTGCCTCCAACGGAAACCGTGCGCCGTCGGTCAAACTCCGTCTTTCGGTAAGGCTGATCCTTCCGCACGACGAAGTCCGCCTTGATGACCCAGGCCTCATGAATGATGTTGAACATCCCTCGCGCCCGCACCGCTTCGAGCACCGCTTCGCGATCGATATAACAGTCCTCTTTGAAGAGCTCGACGAACTTGTCGACTTGCCCTTCTTCGATGTCGACCACGAAGTCTATGTCGCGGGTCATTCGGGGCTGCGCGTACATGCTCAGGGCGACCGAGCCGCTCAGCATATACGGGATGTGAGCCCGATCGAGGCGCTCTGCGATGAGCACTAGGAACTCGAACAGCTCATCCACGCAGGGACGGTAGCATATCCCCGCGTCCGGACGCAGGAGCTATCGATTGCCGCATGGGTGACTGACACGCGGCGTTTGTTGGCGAAGCGACTTGCCGTACCTGAATCGCTCTTCGGTGGTTTGAGGCGGGCCCTTGACCATTTCGCGACTATTGACCTGGGGTGATCTTCTTCGTGGCTTCCTCGATGGCCTCGGCCTTTTCCTTGGAGGCTTCGTACCTGACCTCCATGCTGAGCTGGAAAGCGCTGTTGCGCTCGATTTCCTCGGTGCTCTCGACCGTCTTGACGGTGAGGACCTCGGCCGACTGACCGGCTATGCGCGATCTCCCCTCGAGCGCATTGAGGTTGAGGATGACGTCGCCCTCGGCGCTCATCGAAAGTGACTGGAGTGCGTACTCCACGCCCTCCTCAACGAAGGTCAGAGTCTGCTTGGGCGCCGTCTGCACGATCTCGATGTTGAGCTTCACCTCATCGCCCACCTTGTCGGTGAGCGTGTACTTGTCGACCTGCTGCATTTCGAACCCGTAGACCTTGAGCTCTTTGCGCGCTTCCCAACTGGCTCCAATCCCTACGGGCTCGGCCGGCAGAATGACCCGCGCAAGCGACGTGCGGGCGTGGACGATTGTCATGAGCAGCCGCTTCGGCACGTTCGCATTCTGTGCAGCCTGGTTGAGCTCGCTACGTTGCACGATGCCGCGATCGTCGACTTCGATCCAACCACCTACGTCCTTGAGTAGCGCAGCGCTCCTGTTGAAGTCACTCTCGACCTCGGAATCGGCTCCCGGAGGGATGATCGCTTCGGCCTTGACGATCCGGACGTCAAAGCGCGCGTCCCCACTGTCGAGATTGATTGCGGGCCCGGACGAGACCACGAATCGAAGGCCGGGGGTCTTTGCGATTTCCGCGCCAGCGCTCGTCGTGGTCGTCATCGACGAAGTCGTGAGCTCCATGGTCGAGGTCGTCACCGATCCGTCCTGTATCATGTAGCGCAGTTGTGTTCTTGGCTCCTCGCCGGCTTCAAGCAACAGAACTGGCTCCACCTTCGCGTCTTTCGCGGTGTCGGACTTGCATCCTTGGAACACGAGTAGCCCGCACGTCACAGTCAATGCTCGCAGTAACGCTTGCTTTGTCATCATCCCACTCCCTTTCATCGCCGCCGATGGCACCATCTAGCTGGCCGTACCGTTTCTATCCTCAATTCTGAAACTACTCAACCGTCGCTAGAGCAGCCGTCACGCCGCTGCAGTCGAGCGAGCACGGCGATGGCG
>JAFDFW010000773.1 GCA_019309605.1 Deltaproteobacteria bacterium
GTGATGGGCGTGGATGAAGGCGAGGACCCGGAGGACGCGGAAAACGACCTCGTCGGCCTCACGCCGGACGCGGACCTCATCTCGTTCCCCATCGTTCCGTAGCTCGACGAACGACGCTGAGTAAGCACGTTGCAGGACCCGCGGGCTTTGGCTCGCGGGTCTTGCCGTTAACGGACATGACGTGTGTGCGTTGGTAGGACAGATCACAACCTTTGCGAAATCGCGTTCTGGTTTCTCTCGAATTAGGGGCGCATTCAGCCTGGCGATCGGGTAGAACGGAGTTTGACTTATGCCCGTTGCTAGAACGACAAGTGGCACCGCGCTGTGGTGCGCGCTGCTCCTGGTCCTGCTCGGGGGCTGCCGCAACGAAGAGCCTGTGTGCCCCGAAGCATCGGTCACTGCCGACCCGGTGCAGATCCCCAATGGGGTCAACCACACGGATCTGTTGGTCGAAGTAAGCGATCCGTTTCCCTCAACGCAATCTACGGAGGAGGTGACGTTGAAAGCGGAAGCGAAGACCCAAACGTCGGGGCGGTGTCCGAGAATCTTCGCACACCACACGTTCGAATCCGCGATCCGTTGGAGTGCTCTTCGACTCAGTGCACGATCGTGGTTTGTCCAGAGGTCAAGAACGAGTGCCCCGTCGTGTCGAGTCTGACGGTGGAACCGATGGTCGTTCCCGAGGGAGGGACGGCAACCATCGAGGTCGTCGCCGAAGACCCAGATGACAATCCGGAGGCGCTGGTCACGACCCTGTCGGCGCGCCACGGCACAATCGCCGATCTAAACGCTCTTCAAGCAACCTACACCTGCGACCCCGAGGTCGGCGGCGCGATCGAAATCTGCGTCGTGGCGAGCGATGGGGATTCGACGTGTGACGTGGAGGTTTGCACGAGCGTCCGATGCCCAGGCGATCCGCTGGAAAACACCTGCCCGATCATCGAGGACTTCGCCGCGGACCCCAATCCGATTCCCGCGGGGGAAGACACCACCATCGTCCGCGTCGACGCAGTGGATCCAGACGAATTTCCACAGCCGCTACGCACGGAGCTCAGCTCGCCCACGGGCGCGTTCGCAGACAAGTCCGCCAGTGAAACGCTCTTCCGCTGCGGTGAGCCCGGCCCCGTCGAAATCTCGGTGAAGGCGACCGACGGGGACACAGCGTGTGACGAGACCCGCAACATCACCATTCAGTGCCCGAGTGATATCCGGCTCAATCTTTGCCCAATGCTGTTCGTCATCAACGCCTTTCCCCGGGAGATTCCGCTAGGCGAGACCAGCACGAGGCTCGAGACTCGTGGGCAGGACACCGACGGCCTGCCCTTGCCGTTGGTGCTCACCTTGAACGCCCTGTGGGGCAGCTTCGAGAATACGGTCAACATCCAAGAGCCGAACAATGTCGTCGCCCAGAACGCGACCTACGTCTGTGATCGCCCTGGCGAGGTGGAGGTCTGCGTCGACGCAACAGACGGCGCATGCGTGAAGACGCTTTGCGACTTCATCATGTGCCCTTCGGACATCCCCACGCCCTAAACCGTGAGCGCGCGTCCCATGCGGGTCGTGCCAAGCTGCTCGCTGGCTTTGGAGTCGCGCCACGCGCGAGTGCCCGCAATCCACACGTCGGTGACGACGCCATCCGACCGGTTCAACATCTGCTCCGCGTCGACCGCTTTGCGGTATGCGAAGATCGTGTTTGCGTCGGAGTCGTAGATGCTCAGCGCGACCGGATCGATCAAGATGACGTCGGCTTGGCGACCTGGCTCAATGGTGCCAACGGCTTGGCTGCAGCCCCAGAACTCCGCGGGAACGCGGGTCAAACGCCCGACGTGATACGCGACGTCCTTCATGGAACGGCGCTGGGCGATTTGAAGGCCGCGCAGGTTAGCGTCGTAGTAGGCCATGTTCGTGAGATGCGCGCCCGAGTCGTTGAAGCCCGGGAGCGTCTGTGGGTCGAACAGCACGCGTGCCATGCGCGCGTCGTCGTCGTTCGCGGCGAGCACGTACCAACGCAGAGCCATGTCGAAGTGGCGAAGCAAGTGCAGAAAGAACTCGCAGTCATCGCCAACCGGGTTCGAAAAGCTCGCAAACGCCCTGGCCTCGGCCTCGCTGCGGGGGCCAAGCCCCGTTCTGCGGATACGCCCTCTCCCGCTCGGCCTGGCCTGCCAATCCAGCAAGCGCTCGTAGATATCTTGGAGCGTCTCGCCCTCCCAGACGGGAACCGGGCGGTCCGTCATGACCATGTCTTCGAGGTCGCGGCTCAGGCTGTCGTCCATGATGCGCAGCCAGCGCTTGATGCGTGCGAGCGAGAAGCCCTTCTTGTCGTGGTACCACAT
>JAFDFW010000774.1 GCA_019309605.1 Deltaproteobacteria bacterium
GACCGCGAGGGTTTACAATGCCGGTCCATCCGAGGTGAGCGACGTCACGGTGCGCTTCCATCTCCCCAAAGAGCACCTAGCGGGCTTCTTCATACCGGACACCACCGAACCGAACGCCACCTGTCGCGTGGGCGATGAAATGGGTGTGCCAATTAGCGCCGAGTTTGTGATAGCAGACTGCGAGATTATCGGTCCTTTGGGGACCGGTACCTCCGACATCGTCACTGTTCCCATATCCGGAATCTCGGCGGGCTACGCGGGCACGGTTCCCGATGGATCCACCTTCACCTATGCGGCCGGGGTCTTGCCCTTTTCGGGCAGCGACCCTGACGACCCTGACCTCCCTGACCCCGCCAACAGTGACGCGGACGAGGTCGACGTCGTGATCTGCAATCCCACAGGCATTGCACCAAGGGCTGTCGACGACATCATGCGTTGTGACGACCTAGGGACTGGCGGAACATCGGGCGCCGGCGGTACGGCTGGCACAGGAGGTGGTGCCAGTATGGGCAACGGCGGCGGGGGCTGCTCCGCCGCGACCGCCGCCAATGGCTCCAACCCTTGGATCTCAATCTTGTGCCTCGCGGGCGTGGCGATGTGGCTACGTCGAAGAAGGAGAGGTTAGCGGACAGGGCTTTTCGGGGTGGCCAATTCCCCCCCTCGCAAACCGCAGCGATTTCCTCGACAATTCGTGGCTATGTCTTAGAAGCGGTGGGACGCGCCGATTGAGGAATCCTTTGTCTGCCATCGAGCTCATGACCGCCCGCATGCTTCAAGACATGCGGCTATCCTGCCAACTGGCCGCTGACTGCCTCACCGCGGTAGGCGAGATGATCCGTCCGGGCATCGAGACCGACGACGTGGACGCGTTCGTTCACGAGTACATCGTGTCGCGCGACGCCCACCCGTCGCCCTTGAACTACAAGGGCTTCCCCAAGAGCGTTTGCACGAGCGTCAACGATTGCGTCTGCCATGGGATCCCTGGAAAGCAGGTCCTGAAGGACGGAGACATCGTCAACGTCGATGTCACCACGTACCTCCCAAAGGAGCACGGCTACCACGGCGATACGAGCGTGACCTTTTACGTGGGCGAGCCGAGCGAGGAGGCCATCCTGGTCGTCGAAACGGCCCGCCGCTGCCTCGAGCTCGGTATCGCTGAGGTGAAGCACGGCAATCGCATCGGCGACATCGGCGCTGCGATTCAAGAGTACGCCGAGGGGAAGGGCTGCTCGGTGGTTCGTGACTACGTCGGCCACGGCGTCGGCCGCGAGTTTCACATGCCGCCACAGATTCCGCACTTCGGGCGGCGCGGCAAAGACAAGCGCCTCAAGGCCGGCATGGTCTTCACCATCGAACCGATGATCAACATCGGCGGCTACCAGACCGAGGTGATGGATGACGAGTGGACGGTGCTCACGATGGACCGTTCGCTCTCCGCGCAGTTCGAGCACACAGTGCTGGTGACGCGCGAGGGCGCCGAGGTGCTGACCGCGCGCAAGAACGTGGTCCGCAACAGCGAAGACAAGCCCTGGACGGACGTCGGTCCGCTTTCGTCGCCCGCCGCCTGGAGCGCCAGGCAAGAAAAAACGGGCTGACGACCCAGTCGCCAGCCCGTCGTTTTCGTTGCTGTCTGCCCTAGGGGCAGTACACGTCGATCTCGGTGAGCGCCTTCGCCTGAACCGAGTAGCTCGCCCCAGCGGTCCCTTTGTTGCTCTAGTGGGAATCCGGCGTGTCGGAGACGTAGAGGTCACCGCGTTCTTCGCGCACATAGAGTGACTGGAGCGCCAGCCCTTCGCAGGGCCCTTCCACGCAGTAGCCGTCGTCTAGGCGATAGGTGGCCCCGTGTGTTCCACAGATCAGGTGCGCACCGTCGTCGCTCAAGAGTTCCCCCGTGCCGCCATCGAGCGGCACCGGAAGGTGTCGGCACAGATTGCGGTAGGCCACGACGTCGCCGCTGTCATTACGAACGAGCAACGCCATGATCGGCAGACCGTCGGCGTCCTGGCCGAGGCGTGCGGTGCGCACGACGCCGTCCAGCAACTCCTCTTCACGGCAGACCCAAACCTCCAACGCCGTCAATCCTTCCCAGGTTGGGAACGCCGTCAATCCTTCCCAGGTTGGGCGTACGTCCCGCGCGCCGGCACTGAGACCAGGTCCCGCCGCGGTACCCACAGACCGGTCAGCCAGCCGCCGTACACACAACCGGTATCGAGGCCAACCGAATGAGGACGGTTTTGAAGCCCGCGCACCGCGTCGTGCCCGAACACTACCAGCCGAGGCCCGGGCCAGACCGCGGCCCAGGGCGTGCCCTCTTCATAGCTTCGCGACGACGTCCCATCGTCGAGGATGCTGCGCATGTTCATCAGGTCGCAAGGGTCCTGCTCTTCGAGCGGCAGGTCGGGCAGCAGCCCGGCATGCACGACGAGGGCATCATGCTCCGGGAGTTCAATCCAGAGCGGGAGGGCGGCGAGCCATCGCCAATCCTCGACCCGTTGGTGAGCAGGCCTGAGTGTAGGGAGCGCCTCGCCTGCACACTTCGCGTCCCACCATTTCAGGCAATGCTGGTCGTGGTTGCCCCGCACCGCGCGTGCTCCCAACTCCCTCGCGAGCCGAATAACCCCAAGCGAATCCGGGCCCTTGGCGACCAAATCTCCGACGAAAACCAGCTGATCGTCCTCTTCCCAGCCTGACTCGTCCAGCAGGTCCTCGAGCTCCTCTCGGCAGCCGTGGACGTCTCCCACGATGAGGGTACGGGCGGTCATATCCTGATCTTGGGCGGGTCCCGCAAAGAATCCAAGTTCATGAGCCCCCGACGCGTTGACACCCGGTGCAAAACCGCAATACAGGCGTCTCCATGATCCAAGAAGGCCGAAAGGCTCCTGCGTTCAATTTGCCCTCGTCCACGGGCGACAAGCTGGCCCTCAAAGACCTCGCCGGCAAGTACGTCATCCTTTACTTCTACCCGCGGGACAACACGCCGGGCTGCACGACGGAAGCCAACGACTTCAACAAGGCGTTGCGTAAGATCAAGGCGCGAGACGCGGTCGTCATCGGCGTCAGTAAGGATTCGATCGAGTCGCATTGTAAGTTCGCTGACAAATACAAACTGAAGTTCCCGCTCCTCAGCGACCCCGACGGCAAGGTGCTCGAAAAGTACGACGCCTGGGGCGAGAAGAACCTGTACGGGAAGAAGTCGATGGGGATCATCCGGTCGACGGTGCTGATCGGGCCCGACGGGAAGGTCATCAAGCACTTCCCGAAGGTGAAAGTTAATGGGCACGTCGACGCGGTGATCGAAGCCCTCAACGAAGCCCGTAGCGATTGACACTTGGGAGCGTACGAGCGCATGGTTCCACTGCGATGAGCGAGCCCAGCCCCATGCCGGTGCCCGAGGCCCCAGAGCCACCGGAGGCTCTGGATCCCAACTTCCGGATCGAGCTGCCCAACTTCGAAGGGCCGCTGGACCTACTCCTGCATCTGATCCGCAAGCACGAGCTCGACATCCTCGACCTGCCGATCTCCTTCATCACCGATAAATACCTGGAATATCTCGGGTTGATGGAGAATCTAAACCTCGACATCGCCTCGGAATACCTGGTGATGGCGGCGACGCTGGCGCACATCAAGAGCAAGATGCTCCTGCC
>JAFDFW010000006.1 GCA_019309605.1 Deltaproteobacteria bacterium
CGCACTCAACGATTCGATGAGCGCTTCGCCTTGCTCGGGCCTTCGGGAAAGCACCGTGATCTCGTTGGCCCCCGCATTCGCAAGCCCAACGACTGCCGCGCGCGCGGCGCCCCCTGCACCAACGACCGCCACGCGTGCATTACCCACCTGAACGCCGGCTTCTTCGAGGGAGCGCACCAAGCCCGGGGCGTCGGTGTTGTGCCCGACGTATCGTCCGTCGGTACGCACGACGGTGTTGACCGCGCCGATCGCCTGCGCCGCGGGAGCCACCTCGTCGATCAGCGCGATGATTGCCTCTTTATGCGGCACCGTGAGGTTGTATCCGTCGATCCCCGCCTCGTGCTTGCGACGAACGGCGTCGGCCAGATCGCCAGGCGCGACCTCGAAACGTTCGTATCGTAGCGAGATGCCAAGCGCGTTCGCCGCCGACTCGTGCATCCGGGGCGATTTCGAGTGCGCGACCGGCCAGCCAAAGATCCCTAGGCGAATGGGGTCACTCATGACCTTCGACCTTCGCATCAAACTCCCCATCCGACACTCGGACGCGCAGCCGGTCGCCTTCCTTCACCTCCGATTGGCTCCGAACGCGTACCCGCGTTCGAGTACCCGCAGGGGAGAAAGCGCATCCAGTTGTGCGCAGAGCTCGGCGTACGTGGCGCGCGTTTCTCGTACCATGGGCTGTCCTCGACCCTGCAGGGTGAACCGGAGGGCGACCAAGCGTTCCCGCCGGCGGCGGACCGGCAGGCGGCCTGCATCCCGGAGCTTCGCGGTCAATGAGGCGAGTTGGCGTTGATCGCGGCGCAGCACCGATCGCGGGTCCAGGCGCATCAAGCGCTGACGGAGCTCGGCGAGCCGCTCGTGCCGTTGCCGCAGGCTCGCTCGTTGTGCCTGATGGAGCTGTTCCTGCGATGCGAGTAGCTCCCGACGAACCGGGGCGATCACACGTCGGGCGCCGTAGAGCACGCGGAGCAGGCGTTCCAGCCTAAGCCGAAGACCGCTGGTCAGGTTGTCCAACGCCTGGCTCAGTCGCCGCTCCCAGGACTGCACGTCCCGCACCAAGGACTCGCGCTGCGGAACGACAATCTCCGCCGCATTGGAAGGTGTCGCCGCCCGCGCATCAGCCACCAGATCCGCGATCGTGACGTCGACCTCATGCCCGACGCCGCTCACCACGGGAACCCGGCAACCCGCGATCGCGCGCGCGACACCCTCGTCGTTGAACGCCCAGAGGTCCTCCGCAGAGCCCCCGCCGCGCGAGACGATCACCACGTCCAACGCCTCGACGCGCTGAATCAGCTCGAGCGCCGACACGATGCTCTGCGGCGCCTCTTCTCCTTGCACGCGGCAGTCGGCGACGAGAATCTGCACAGGGCACCGCTCCGAAGCCACACGGATAATGTCGTGCAACGCCGCGCCCGTTCGGCTCGTGACCACGCCCACCACCCGCGGCAACTCCGGAAGCGGACGCTTTCGCTCAGGATCGAGCAACCCTTCGGCTTCCAACTTCGCGCGCAGCTTCCGAAACTGGGCGGCGAGGTCACCCTCGCCCGCGAGCTTGGCCGACCGGGCAATGAGCTGGAACTGACCGCGCGCCGTGTAGAGCGACAGCTTGCCGCGGAACCGAACGCGCGCCCCGTCTTCCAAGGGCGCTTTTGTCCGCCGGACGTCAGACGCGAACATCACCCCCCGCAGCTGCGCCGGGTCCTCCTCGTCGTTCAGAGAGAAATAGACGTGCCCCTTCGCGTGCCGCACATCCGAGAGCTCCCCCTCGATCAACACGTTCGCCCAGTTGTCCTCGAGCGTGAAGCGAACCGCACGGTTGACTTCGGCCACGCGGAAGACACGTTCCTCACCGTCATGGCCTGGGCCCTGAAGACCTTCAAAAAGCGGCATCTCCGACACGTGCGAAACGTAGCCGCAATTAACCCTATGAAAAAGGGGACTGTCCCCTTTTAATCGAGGCTGGTGCCGTGAGCATTGTTGTCGTTGGGGTGGGGTCGAATCTCGGTGCGCGGGAGGCGTCGATCCGTTGCGCTCTTCGCTTGCTGGATGCACGTGACAGGATCGACGTTCGGGAGGTCTCGACGATCTATGAGACCGAGCCCTTGGGGCCGCCGCAGCCGCGGTATCTGAACGCTGCGTTTCGTTTGGAGACGACGTTGTCACCACTCGAGTTGTTGCGCGTCTTACTTCGTACAGAGCGTCGTCTCGGCCGTCATCGCGTTCCCGACGAACGATGGGGGCCCCGCAGCATCGATCTCGACCTGCTTTGGGACCAACGCGGTCGGCACCAGACTTCGGAGCTTTCCGTGCCTCACCCGGAGCTCGAGAACCGCGGGTTCGCGCTCGCGCCGCTTCTAGATGTCGCGCCCGAGCTCGATGACATGTACGGACCACCGCTCCGGCAACTCGGGGGCCGTCCGCCTGCCTGGGGTCGCGAATCGATAGTGCGCGCGTGGCCGTCCGCGGGAGGCTTCGAGGTCGACGCAGAGGCGGACTCGCTCGTCGACGCGTGCGCGCTTTGCGTCGAACACCTGCCCTCCTCGGGACGCCCCTGGTCCACTCGTCACGCCATAATCGAGCCTAGCGCGGAGTCGTTTTTGATCGCGCTGCGAGATCTTCTACGCACCGGCTTTTCAGTCCACGGGGCAACGGTGAGTCACTGTTCGAAATCGCAGTGGGCCCTTGAATTACACGGCGCAAACACTGGGATCATCACCGTTGATGCCGATGTGCGACTGCGGACTACGTTAGGCGCAAAGCGCCAAGCTCGCGTGCAACTATCGCTTGTCGTACCGGGGGCGTGACGTCTCTTTTCTCGGTGAAACGTTTGTTGGTTCACCAATCGATAGCTAGTCTGGTGTTGGGGGTTTCAGACAAGAGATCATGGCAGACGCACGCAAGGACAGGCGCACGCTGCTTTCGTTGAAGATCCGCTACAAGAGCGCCACGCTCGAGGACTTCATCGAACGCTACAGCAGTGACATCTCGCGGGGAGGTGTATTCATCAAGGCCAAGAAGCCGTTGTCGGTGGGTACGCTTCTGAAATTCGAGTTCATCCTTCAAGACCAGTCGACGTTGATCCATGGGGTGGGTCGCGTGGTTTGGAGGCGTGAGGGAGCCGAGACCGACCCGGACAATCCGTCCGGAATGGGGATCAAGTTCATCAAGATGGACCCCGAATCCCGTTCGGTCGTCCAACGCATCGCCGAAGACCGCGGTTACCCTGGTGTCTTCGAGCAGGGCAAAGACGGCGTTCGCGTCAACCCGCCGCTCGCTTCGGATTCTGATGAGCTCGCGGAGGCGGATCGAACCAAGGTCCGCCACGTCAGTGAGTTCTCGACGAAGGCGGAGCCGGTGAGACAGCGCAGCGCGAAGCGCAGGCTGGCGTAGAGCGCGCCCGGCAGATCAGCAACCAGATCGGCGACAAGCGCACTGAGACTGCCCGCGGCGCATTCAGCGCGCGCCAAGAGGTTTCGGCCGACACGAGGCATTCTGTTTCCGACGCCCCGTCGCGTGGGGCGATGTCCGCCTTTGGTGGTTCGGGGCTCAGCGCCAGTTCCCGCATGAGTAGCGCCGCCGCGCCGATGATGGACGAGCTCGACGCCGCAGACGATTTTCTCGACGACGAGACCACCAAGATTCACGAGCTTCCGGAGTCCGACTACCCGGCTGACGCCGATGCAACGGTGATCGCCAAAGAGGCGGCCGCGCCCTTCATTGCCCAGCAGCGACGCACCCCGCTGGTACCCGCGGCCTCGAGCTCGCCCTTGGAGAACGCCGTTCCAGATCTGTTTGGTCCGGCGGTGGGCGAATCGTTTGGCCCCGCGCCAGGCGAATTCATCGACGCCAGCTTGCTCGATCCGGAAGTGCTGACGGTTCCGCCGCCTGCGGCGACCGTTCCCGTAGCGCCCGGGATCCCCGCTGAAGCGTTCCAGGTCCCGAAGGCAGCTACGCCGGCTTGGACCACGCGGCCCGCAGAGCCGAAACGTTCGCGAGCCTGGATGTTCGTGGTCCTGTTTGTGTTGGCGCTTGCCGCCGGTGCAGGAGCGGCTTGGCAGCTCGGGTTCGCAGATGACTTGATCACTTTGGCTGCGCCGTATTTCGGCCAGTCAACGGAGCCCGTCGAAGCGCCTTCGCAGCTTGTCCAACCGGTCCCTGCGCCAACGCATGTGCCGGGGGACCCGAGTGCAGCAGCGCAGCCTGAGGAAGGGGTGGTCACTGCCGCAGCGGCAAAGCCCACCGATGCCGAAGCGGCACCCGCCGAAGAGGCGCCCGTCGAGGCGGCTGATACCGGTATGGTGAAGTTCCAGGTCCTCTCCCATCCGTCCGGCGCGTTCGTCAGCGTCAACGGCAAGGGGGTCGGGCGGGCCCCGCTCGAGCTCGAATACGAGGCCGGCACCAAGCTATCGCTTTTCTCGAAAGCACGCGGCCACTTGGCTCGAAGGCAGAAAGTCACGGTCGGGACCGAGCAAGAAGCCGTGAACCTCTGGCTCGCGCCGCTTCCGTACGTTGTCCAGGTTGTCACCAACCCGGCCGGTGCGAGGGCCAGCTCGGTGGGTGGCGGCGAGGCCACCACACCCGGCGCACTCCAGTTCAAATCAATGTCTGGGTCCCGCAAGATCGTGGTCTCGAAGGACGGTTACAAGACGGCCAGCAAGTCCTTGACGCGCGCCGACTTCATCGAAGAGACGCGCCGCATGGCTGCGACCGTAACGCTGACGCTTCAGAAGGACGGAGCCGCGGAGCCTGCGCCCACCGAAGCTGAGCCTCCCGTGGAGCCGCCTCCGAGCGAGCCGAAGGCCGAGGCCGAGCCTCCCGCGGAACCACCTCCGAGCGAGCCGAAGGCGGAGCCCACCGCCCCGCCCAAGGCCGTCGAAGAGATTCCTGCACCTAGCGAAACAACCGCTGCCGACGCCCCTTAGGCTTTCGGTACAGCACTCGGACGCACACCAGGCCGACCAGGAAGCCGCCGATGTGCGCAAACCATGCAACGCCACCGCCGCCTTCCGCGATGATGCCGAGCGACAGGTAGCCCTGCACGAGCTGCAGCACGAACCAGAGCACGATGAAGATCCCGGCTGGCACTTCCATAAAGCCGGACGCTCCAATCATCGGCACCATGCTGTTTGGGTCGACCAGAATCTGCCCCACGACCGCGCCGACTCCGCATAGCGTGTAGAACAACAGAAACCGGCCTCGGCCGAGCGCGTCCTCCACGTTGTCTCCGAAGATGTGCAGGAAGAGGATGTTGCTGCCGAGGTGCAGGAGCCCGCCGTGCAGGAACATGCTCGTGAACGGCGTGACCCAACTCCCGATCGCACCGCCGTTGGCGCGGACGACCGTCCAGTTCCCGTGAACGATGACGTCCGGGATCACGCCGAAGCGCATCACGACCGCTTCTGCCTCGACCTTCCCGAGGCTCAGGCTTCCCACGAAGACCAGCACGTTCACGCCGATGAGGGCCCAGGTGACGATAGGAGTGCGGCGCGTGCGATTGTTGTCGCGGATGGGGATCACGGTGCGTCCTTGTATAGCGCGTCACCGAGGCACCGGCAGCGCCTCGTGCTAGAGCAGGCCAATGGATGCGGGTCACCTGCTCGGACCCACGGGACCACTGGCCCGCGGCGTTTCCGGTTACGAGCATCGCCCCGGCCAGATTCGGATGGCCCGTGCCGTGCAAGACGTGCTCGGCCACGACGGCGTTCTCCTGATTGAGGCTGGAACCGGCACCGGCAAGACCTGGGCCTACCTGATTCCGGCGGCGCTGAGCGGCCGCCGCGTCCTGGTGTCTACTGGCACACGGGCGTTGCAGGACCAGATCATGGAGAAGGACTTACCGGCCCTGAAACGCCACCTCGGCATCGAGATCGACGCGGCCTGCGTGAAGGGCCTGAGCAACTACGTCTGCCGTCGCCGGTTTCAGGAGCTCATGGGCAGCGCGGATGCGATTCAGCCACGGTTTGCGCGTTCGTTGCCCGCGCTTCGCGATTGGGTCGAGACGACCGACTCCGGTGACCGCGCGTCGCTCGCGTCGATCGCCGAGGAAGATCCGATCTGGCCCCGCGTGGTGAGCGGTTCGGACACACGAATCGGCGCCCGTTGTGAGTACTACGACGAGTGCTTCGCCACCCGGACACGCCGCCGTGCAGAGGGCGCCCAGCTCGTGGTCGTGAACCACCACCTGTTCTTTGCTGACCTCGCGCTTCGTGACACCGGCTTCGCCTCGGTGCTGCCGGACTACGACGCCGTCATCTTCGACGAGGCGCATCAGATCGAGGACACCGCGACGCTCTTCTTCGGCTCGCGCCTTTCGACGGCTATGCTCGAACGCCTCGCGCGCGACGCCGGAGCAGCCCTCGGCGGCAAGCGCCGCAAGAAGGTGCACGAAACGCGGCTGCTCGACGCCATGTTGCAGCAGTCTTCGAATTTCTTCAGCGCGTTGCCCGGAAATGCCAACGGTGGCCGCGCACCCTTGCCAGCTGAGGCGATCCCCGAGGACGCTCTCTTTGCGCTGGACAACGTCCTCGCGGAGCTCGGCGCGACCTGCCGAAACATTCGACCGCTACAGGAGAATATCCTGCAAATTGCAAGGCGATCGGACCAGCTCCGCGATGCCCTCGGCTCCCTCGAAGCGCCCGGTCAGGTCAGTTGGGCCCAGGGAAGTGGGCGAAGCCCCTCAGTCGGCTCGAGCCCGATCGACGTTGGCCCGTTGTTGCGCGAGCGTCTCCACGAGCGCGTCCCCTGCGTGGTGTTCACGAGCGCCACGCTGACCACTGGCGGCGACTTCAAATTCGTCAAACGCCGACTCGGTATCGAAACGGAGGTCAGCGAAGAAGTCGTCGAGTCGCCGTTCCGCTTCGAAGAGCAAGCCGCGCTGTATGCGCCGACGCACCTGCCCGACCCGCGCGCTTCGGACTTTCCGGACGCCGCGGCCAAAGAGATCCTCGAGCTCATCCGAATGTCGGAGGGGGGCGCATTCGTTCTTTCGACATCCCTTCGCATGATGCGGCTGCTAGCGAAGCGCGTCGGTGACGAGGTCGACTACGAGTGGTTCGTGCAAGGAGACGCGCCTAAGCAGACGCTGCTCGACCGATTTCGCGATCAAGGAAACGCCGTCTTGTTTGCGACCGCGAGCTTTTGGGAAGGCGTCGATGTCCCCGGTTCGGCCCTCCGGCTCGTCATCATCGACAAGCTCCCCTTCGACGTCCCGAGCGACCCGGTCGTGGCCGCGCGCTGCGAACGCCTCGAACAAGCTGGCGAATCCTCCTTCATGCGCTACCTCGTTCCGGCCGCCGCGCTGTCGCTAAAGCAGGGCTTTGGACGCCTGATCCGCACAACTCAGGACCGCGGTGTCGTTGCCATCCTCGACTCCCGAATTCGCCGGAAAGGCTACGGAAAAGTCTTTCTTCGAAGCCTTCCCCCGGCACGGGTTTGCGATACTCTGGAGCAGGTTCAGGAGTTCTTGATCTCTGGGGGCCCACACCCCAACATACCTTCGCTATCTGCACCGCAGAAGGAGGCACCGTGACTCAAGCCACCGCCGAACCCCAAGGCTCTGCCGCCATGCCCGAAGCCGAGCATCGCATCGAGCCCACCTCGCAGTCGAAGCTCGACGAAGCGCTCGCGATCCTCGAAGACCACAAGCAAGAGTGGGCCGCACTCGACATCGACCAACGCATCGAGCTCCTGGAGCATCTCCGTGATGGGGTCGTCGAAGTCGCGCAACCTTGGATGCAAGCCGCCATGGAAGCCAAAGGCATGGCTCCAGGTTCCGCCGAGGAGGGCGACGAGTGGCTTGCCGGCCCTGCGTCACTGATCAAGAACGTCTCCCTTCTGATCGCGTCACTTCGTGACATCGACGAGTACGGTGTGCCGCAGCTTCCAAAGGATCCGTACACGCGCCCAGACGGGCAGGTCGTCGCGCCGGTGTTCCCGGCCGACGGTTGGGACGGCCTCCTCTTCATGGGGATCACCTCGGAGGTCTGGATGCAACCGGGGGTCACCCTCGACGACCTGACCGAAAACCAGGCAGCATTTTACAGGGAAAAATCGCCCAAGGGGGCGCTCGCTTTGGTGCTTGGCGCCGGCAACGTCGCGTCGATTGGGCCGATGGATGCGCTCTACAAGCTCTTCGTGGAGGGCCAGGTCGTCATTTTAAAGATGAACCCGGTCAACGAGTACCTCGGTCCGTTTCTCGACGAGGCGTTTGCCCCGCTTCGCGAGCGTGGCTTCTTCCGGGTCGTGTACGGAGGCGCCGCCGAAGGTGATTACCTCTGCACGCATCGGCTGGTCGAAGAGATCCACATCACTGGCTCCGACAAGACCCACGACGTCATCGTCTACGGCGTCGGCGAAGAAGGCGCTCGCCGCAAGGCGAGCAACGAGCCGCGAAACACCAAGAGGCTCAGCAGCGAGCTTGGCAACGTGAGTCCCATCATCATCGTCCCCGGTCCCTGGTCGCAAAAGGACTTGGACTTCCAGGGCGTCAACCTTGCCTCTTCATTGTGCAACAACTCAGGCTTCAACTGCGTTGCGACCCGCGTCATCGTTCAGCACGAGGAGTGGGACCAGCGCGAGGGTCTGCTGGCATCGCTCCAGAAGGCGTTTGCGAACGCTGGGGATCGGAAGCCGTACTACCCGGGCGCCGAAGCGCGCCAGAAGATGTTCGTCGAGCACCATCCCGACGCCGACGAGTTCGGCGCCAAAGGCCCGGGCCGCGTCCCGTGGACATTGATCCACCACCTCGACCCCAATCAGGCCGACGACATTTGCTTCACCACCGAGTCGTGGTGCGGCCAGACCAGCGAAACCGCCCTGTCTGCGAGCTCGGTCGTCGACTACATCGATAAAGCGGTCGAGTTCTGCAACGACTCGATCTGGGGAACGCTCAGCGCCGGCATTTTCGTGCACCCGAAGTCCATGAAAGATCCCGCGGTCGCCGAAGCCGTCGAGCGGGCGATCGCCAATCTTCGATATGGCACGGTCGCGCTCAACCATTGGCCCGGGATTAGCTACGCGCTCGTTACCCCGACCTGGGGCGCGTTCCCTGGCCATACGACGGACGACATTCGCTCGGGACGCGGCGTGGTGCACAACACATACATGTTCGACAGGCCCCAGAAGTCGGTCATGCGCGGGCCGTTTCGCATGTGGCCGAAGCCCGTCTGGTTCATCGACAACAAGGCCGCCGCCGCCATCGGTCGAAAGCTGACCTATTTCAATGCCGACCCCTCGCTAGCGAGGCTACCCGGCATCCTCTTGTCGAGCCTGTTCGGCTAGCCTGCTCGCCGCGCGAGGAGAGCTTCGTAGGTTCGGTCCGGTTGAGGCTCGGTGGAGACCTCGAGGCCGGCGCCTTGCCAGCCCGCCTCTTGAAGCTGGCCGAACGCATCGCGTACGCCACCGTGTCCGGCCCGCTGATCGACTACGTGCTCGAACCCGGCAGCGAGCAAAGCCTCGGCCGCGCGCAGCGAGCGGTTGCCCGACCGGCATCCGATCACCAGCTTGGAATCCTTCGGGAAAACGACGCCTATCACCGACATGAAGTCCCCGTTCGGACGCATGCCCGACGGCGTGGCGTGCATCAGGGGGATGTTGTACGCGCCCGCGGTGTGTCCGGCGTCGAACTCCGGAATCGAGCGAACGTCGAGGTAGACGTACCCCTCCTCTTTGAGGAGCAGGTCCGCTTCCTTCGGGGAAACCCTCTTCACAGTCATGCCGTAGATCTAGGGATCTCCACGGCCGGAGCAAGTCGGCGACTCAGCCGCCGGCGTTCTTCAGGAACAGCTTCTCGAGCGTCTGTCTCTCAGGGATCATCGCGTCGAGCCTTGCGCCCGCCGCGTTCGAGATCCGGATGACCTCGTCGACCGCCTTTTGGCCCTCGACACGCAGAGTCAGGTGTCCGGCACCGCCGTCCAGGATCGTCCCCCGTGAGCTGAGCGAATCCTTGAGTGCTTGCGACGCGCTGCTCAGCCGAATCTCGACCTGGCGGCCTGCCGTCTCCAACAGGTCGTGCACCTGCCCCTCGGAAGTGATTTCTCCCTCCTGCATGATCACCACTCGGTCACAGAGCAGCTCGACGTCGCTCAGGATGTGGCTCGTGAACAGGAGCGTCTTTCCGCGGTTTCGCTGTTCGACCAACAGGTCGCGCACCTCTTTGCGGCCGATCGGATCGAGACCGCTCATCGGCTCGTCTAGCACCAACAGCTCCGGGTCGTGGAGGAGGGCTTGCGCGAGTCCGATCCGTTGCATCATGCCCTTCGAGAACTTGCCGATCGGCCGGTCCATCGCGTCCCGAAGGCCGACCTTGTCGATCATCTCTTCCGAGCGGGCGCGGCGATCCGTCTTCGGAATCCCAACGAGGCGTCCGCACAGGTCTAGAAATTCGAGCGGCTTGAGATACTGATACACGTATGGATTCTCGGGCATGTACCCGACGCGCTTTGCCGCTTCGCGGTCATCGGCTGAACGGCCAAAGATTCGAATCTCGCCTTCGGTCGGGAAAATGAGTCGCAGGATCGCTTTGATCGTGGTTGTCTTCCCAGCACCGTTCGGCCCAAGCAGTCCGAAAATTTCGCCCCTCTTCACCTTGAAGCTGGTGCCGTTGACGGCCTCCACGCGCTTTCGGAAGAAACCGATGTGGAAGACCTTCCGAAGCCCCTCCACCTCCAGCACGAAATCGTCACTCATTGAGCACCCCGCGCAGGGCTCTCACCACTTCGTCGACCTCGGCGTTTCGCATCTGCGGATAGAGCGGAAGCGCCATCCCCCGCGCCGCAATGTGCTCAGCCATTGGCAGCGAAGCCTCGTTCCCCGCAAAGCTGCCGAGCTTGTGAATCGCGAATGAAAGGAGCCCGGCCTCGACCCCGCGCTCCCGAAGCTTTTTGCACACCGCGTTGCGGTCGTGGCCTTGCGGCAGGACCACCCCAAACGTTTGATAGTTGGACTCCGAGCCATTCGGCGTGCTCTGCAAGCCCATCTCGCCCCCCAAGGCTGCGCGGTACAGCGCCGCGAGCTCGCGTCTCCGCGACACGATCTCGTCGAGCCGTTGGAGCTGCGCGAGCCCTAGCGCTGCGGCAATTTCGGTCATCCGGGAGTTTCCCGCCGCGACGACGAACTCCCCACCCAGCTGTCCGTGATTGCGAAGCATCCGAAGCCTCTCAGCGACGTCGTCTTCATCCGTGAGGCACATCCCGCCCTCACCTGTCGTCAGGATCTTTCGCGGATGAAAACTCAGACACGACACCTTTCCGAGGCTGCCGCACGGGCCACTCGCGAAGCGGCTTCCAAGCGCGCACGCCGCATCTTCGATGATGGGCAGCGCCCCGAGCGCCTCACGGATCTGTTCGGCGCGCGATGGGTTGCCGAACTGGTCGATCACGATTGCCGTTCGCGTGTTGCCGTTTCGCGCTTCGCGCAGCGCTTCGGCGGTACTGTTCCACTCGTCCGGATCGACGTCGACAAACCGCACCTTCGCCCCCGCGACTCGAACAGCGTGGGCCGGGCTCGGCCAACTCAAGGCCGGGCACAGCACCTCATCTCCAGGTCCGACCTGGAGCGCTTTGAGTGAGAGCTGCAGCGCTGTGGTTCCACTCGATACCGCGACCGCATGCCGTCGCCCGAGCAACGCGGCAATCGCATGCTCGAATCGCTCGACCAAGGCCCCCTGTACGAGCTGACCGGACTCGAGAACGGCGGCGACGGCGCGCTGCTCATCCTCGCCGATCCACGGTTTTGCAAGGCGAATCAAAGCGCCATCATCTTACCAGCTCGGCCTCCAAAACCACCAGATTGCGGGGCCTGGCCCCTGGGCGCACCTTGGGACCGTGGACGCCGCGCAGCAGATCGACGCAATGGAACGAGCCCTAACGCGCCTCGGGATTGTCCTGCTCGAAGAGGAGCTCCCCGATGAGGCCCACATCGACGGGGGCCTGTGCAAGGTTGGCGGGGCGCTCGTGGTGTACGTCTCGCCGACGGCTCCACCCTGGCGCCGTTCCGAGGTGCTGCTCAACGCGCTTCGCCGACTGCCCCACAGAGAGGTGTGGCTCCCGCCCGAGATCCGCCGACTACTAGAGAACGACGATTTCTGTGACAACCCCGTCCGGCTGATACCCTCGGGGAGCGAGGAAGAACGTTGAGCGGTCTTGGTTTGATACTTTCTGGGGGCGGTGCCCGAGGCGCATACGAAGTGGGCGTCCTCGAGTACATCTTCAGCGAGTTCGCCGACGCTCGAGGCAACGCGCCAAAAATCGACATGATCTCCGGCACCAGCGTTGGAGCAGTCAACGGCGCGTTCGTCGCCTCCGCCATCGGAGAAATGCCGGGCGCCTTGAAGCAACTCGTCTCGATTTGGACCGACCTCGAGCTGCCGCACGTGCTCGGCTTCGGTCTTCGACAAGCGGCCGGCCTCTATCGCGTGCTTCTCGGTGGCAGCTCTCAAGCGCGCGGCGTGTTCGATCCGGCACCGCTTTCGGCGCTCGTCGGAAGGGCTGTTCGCTGGCGCCTCCTCAGACGAAACATCCAAAGTGGCGCCCTTCGCGCTCTCACGGTCAGCACGACGCACGTCGCAACCGGCCAGCCCGTGATTTTCGTCGATGCAGCTCCCGGCGTTGGAATTCCCAAGGGTTTGGGCCTCCATGCGCTGGTTCGCAGGGCTAAGATCGGCCAGCACCACGTGCTCGCTTCCGCCGCCATTCCCCTCATCTTCCCCCCAGTCGAGATCGGCGACGAGATCCATTGCGACGGCGGCCTTCGCCTCAACACACCGATGGGGCCTTCGGTCCACCTCGGCATGAACCGCTTGTTGGTCGTTGGCCTTTCGACTCCGCATGCGTCCGACAAACGCGCCGTGCAAGACGGCAAATACCCTGGCGCGACCTACATGCTCGGCAAAGTGCTCAACGCGTTCCTTCTCGATCACGTCAACACCGACCTTCTCGAGGTTCAGCGCATCAACGACTTCCTTCAGGACGGCATTCGCGCGTACGGTCCGGAGTTCCTCGATCGCATCAACGAAGTGGCGAAGATGCGCGGCGCGTTGGCCGAACGCCGCTTGCTCAACTCAATGGTTCTGCGACCGACAACCGACATCGGCCTAGTCGCATCCGACTACCTTGCGTCCAACCGAGTTCGATTCGGCAAGAGCCTCGGCCGCGCCTTCATCAGCATGCTGGACGTCGGCGCCGGCGCAGACGCCGACTTGGCGAGCTATCTGTTGTTCGATGGGGGCTTTGCGCAAACCCTCATCGAGATGGGGCGCCGCGATGCCCACGCCAAGCGCGACGAAATCGAGGCGTTCTTATTTGAAGACCCCGACGCCATCCTATCCCCACCGCACACTGTGGAAACGGGGAAACATTCAGGGCCTAAGCCCACGGAATAGTAGGTGCTTCCAAGCCGGCGAGGGCTGTGGACAAACAGGGGAACCCTGACCCAGACGTCAGTCATAGTGTAATATTTTACCCATAACGGTGCCTGTGTTACGCTCCAGAAGTGGCTCAACACAGTGTCGCGCATATCTCCGAAAACGCGACCCAATCGTCGCAGCGTCTCGTCCAGAACGTCGCGCTGGTCGTTCGCGGTAAAGAAGAAGTCATCAAGTTGGCCGTGGTGTCGCTCTTGGCTCGGGGGCATCTTCTGCTCGAGGACGTGCCCGGTGTCGGCAAGACGACTCTGGCGCGGGCGCTCGCCGCGTCGATCGGTGTCACGTTTCGACGGCTGCAGTGCACTTCGGACTTGATGCCCACCGATGTGCTCGGCGGCAATGTGTTCAACCAGTCACAGAGTACGTTCGAGTTTCGCCCGGGTCCGATCTTCACGCAGGTTCTGCTCGCCGACGAGGTCAATCGCACGACACCCAAGACGCAAAGTGCGCTCCTAGAAGCCATGGACGAGCGTCAGGTTTCGATCGACGGCGAGACGCACAGTCTCGAAGAGCCGTTCTTCGTGGTCGCGACGCAAAACCCGCAAGAGTTCTACGGGACGTACCCGCTGCCGGAGTCCCAACTCGATCGCTTTCTCGTGCGGCTTAGCATTGGCTACCCGCCGCCCGGAGTGGAGCGCGAGGTGCTCAATCGCCGAGGTGCGGATCCGGTTAAGCAGCTCGATCCGGTCATGAGCGCCGCCGAGCTTCGGCACGTGCAGCAGGCGGTTGACTCGGTGCGTGTCGACGACGCGGTCCTCGACTACCTGCATCGAATCGTCATCGCCACACGAAACACGCCTCTCTTGTCGATCGGCGTGTCCACCCGCGGTGCGCTCGGATTCGAGCGTGCTGCGCGGGCGAGGGCGTTGGTGGAAGGGCGACCATTCGTGCTCCCCGACGACGTCAAGGCGCTCGCAGGACCGGTTCTGGCTCACAGAGTGAAGATGAGCGGCGGCGCGGGCGGCGGAGCGATTCGCAACGATGCGGAGCGTGTGATTCGCGAGCTACTCACCGTCGTGGCTGTCCCTCTCTGACAGGTCCGATCGATGCGAATCTTTCGACGAAGGCGGACCAGGCGGAAGTTTCGACTGACGCGCGAAGGCAGGGCCTTCCTCTTCATCACCGTCGGTGTCGGCCTGGCCGCGGTGAACACCGGGAACAACCTCCTCTTCCTAGTGCTCGGTCTCTTGCTCAGCCTCTTGTTGGTGAGCGGCGTGCTCAGCGACCTCGCGCTGTGGAGGATCCAGATCAAACGCAAGCTCCCAACGCGACTGTTCGCCGGGAGGAGCTCACTCATGGATGTGGCCTTGCTCAACGAGAAACGCTGGCTCGCGAGCCTTTCGGTCGAAATCATCGACGAGATGGACGGCGACGAGACTCAATCCGCAAGATTCATCAGGGTTGCGCCGGGCGAGACCGAAGTCGAGAGCTACCGCTTCGAAGTGCCGCGCAGAGGGATCGTCGAGCTCGGCACGGTGCGGGTGCTCACGCGTTACCCATTCGGCCTCATTGAAAAGGGCTACGCGATCTTCCTGCCCGACGAGTTCATCGTCTATCCCCAGTTGCTCGACCATGTTGCGACGCCGGCCACCCGCCCCATGCAGGGCGATGCCGCACCCATCCACCAGACCGGCCGGGGCAGTGAGTTCGCGGGCAGTGTTCGCTTCTACCGCGAAGGAGACGAGGCGAGGGACATTCATTGGAAGCGAACCGCGAGCCGTGGTGAACTCGTCGTTCGTGAGCACGAGCAGGATTCGAACGCGCTGGTGACCCTCACCGTGAACAACCTGCTCGCCGTGGCGCCCGGCGACGAAGCGGCATGGCTAGAGCGCTTCGAGATCTCGATTTCCGAGGTCGCAACCGCGGTCGCCGCTTATCTTGCTCAGGGCGTCTCCGTGCAGGTTCAGACGAACGACAGCGTCTCGCCGTTCGCCGCCGGAGGGACCCCGCCCGATCCGATCTGGCGCTTCCTTGCGCTCCTCCAGCCGTGCCGCCGGCAGGCGCCAAGTCGCGGCCGAAAGAGGCGGGCGGCATGAGGTTTGCGTTCGCTCACAAGCTGGTCACCTACCTCTTTGCCGGCCTTGGCCTGACCGCGCTGATGCTCGGCACGACGTTCAGTCCCATCGAGCAGCTGCTCCTCGTCGGCGCTTTCGGTGCGAGTTGGTTCGCGGAACCTCCGCTTCTCGACCGACCCGGGTACTCCCGTTTCTGGAACGTCGCAGCCGTCGTGATTCTCATCATTCAAATCGGGCGCGCGATCGCAGGGGAGGCGACGCTGACCGTTGGTGTGCAGTACGCCGCCTTCCTGCAGATCTCCCGTCTCTCACACCGAAAGACGGCTGCTGACTACCAACAGATTGCCATCTTGGGGTTCCTCCATCTGATCGCTGCCACGGTGCTCTCCTCTGGTCTCGATTATGCCGTCGTGTTCTTCGGGTTCGTCGTCGTCATGCCGTGGATGCTTGCGCTCACGCACGTTCGAAAGGAGTTCGAGACCCAGCATGGCGTCGATACCCCCAAGCTCCGCGGCGAACTCGCCGGCAGGGAGTTCGCGACGCCCGCATTCTTTGGTGGCACAACGCTCCTCGCGGTCCCGCTCTTCATCCTGACGGCGGCGATGTTCCTGGCGTTCCCGCGCAGCGGTTTCGGCTATCTGTCCAACCTGGGCGCGCGAACCGAGTCGGTCGCTGGTTTCGGCGATGACGTAGAGCTTGGCGGCTTCGGGAGGATTCGCGACGACCCCACGGTCGTCATGCGGGTCAAGCCGAAGAACAGGCCCAACCCCCCGGAGCAGTCCATATCGGTCCGCCTCCGAGGCACGTCGTTCGACCGATATAGCGAAGGCCGTTGGTCGCGGACCCCAGCGACCGGCGCCCAGATCAAGCGTCTGCAGGACCTGTACATCGTTTTTGGTACTCCGGAACCGGAACACCAGGAGTACGAGATCATTCTCGACCCCATGGAGGAAGCGGTCCTGTTCCTACCCGAAGGCACGGTGGCGCTTCAGGTCCCGCCTACGGTTCGTGCCGGTCGTGATCGATACCGGCGGATCATGCACGCGCCCGGCCTCGACATTCGCTACGGAGGGCGCGTCGATGCCCCCCTCACGTACAAGGCGTTCGTCATGCCGAAGCGGCGCGGCTTCCCCGAGCCCATTCCCTCGGACCTACGCGAGCATTATGTCGCAGTGCCGGCTGGCTACGAGCGTGTCGCCGCCCTGGCGCAGAGCTTGATAGGCACCGCCTCCAATCCGCACGCCCAAGCCCAGCTCGTGGAACGATACCTCCGCGTCAGCGGCAACTTCCGCTACACGCTCGACCAGCCTGACGCCGAGGGAAAGGACCCGCTGCACGTTTTCTTGTTTGAAGCCAAGGCAGGGCACTGCGAGTACTTCTCCACTGCGATGGCGATCATGATGAGGTCGATCGGCCTGCCAGCCCGCAACGTCACGGGCTTTCTCGGTGCCGACTACAACCCCTACGGTGACTACTACGCCGTCCGAAACGGCAACGCCCACAGTTGGGTCGAGGTGCTCATCGACGGCAGGTGGATCACTTTCGATCCCACGCCGGCCTCGGGGCAGGTCTTTGCGGCGCCCTCGGGCTTGGCGGTGAAGCTCCGCCAAGTGATGGACGCGATGCGCGTGCGTTGGGCCGAGTACATCGTCGAGTACAACATCAGGGACCAAGCCAGAGCCCTCCAAGGTCTCGCCGCTTGGTACCGCTCGCTCCGTGGAGATCGCCGTGGCGCGAACCAGAACGCAGGCGGCCATTCGGGCGACGAGCAAGACTTCGGCCCGATTCCATTCCGCCCCGACTGGCGCTGGTTCGTTGCGATCATGAGTGTTTTCGGGGTCGGCGTGCTGTTCGTTCGCTGGAGCCGCAAACGCCAGCGCCAAACCCGCGCGGGCCGCCAGCTCGATCCAGACCGGGATCGAGCCGTACGTCTCTACTTGGCGCTCGAGAGCAGCCTTCGCAGCGCCGGGCAAGCCCGCCCGCCCGATGTCACGCCCACCGAACACGCCGAAGAGCTCGGCCGCTCCGGATTCCCCGCGGCGAATGAAGTTCGCGAGGTAACCGACGCATACCTGGCGGCGCGCTTTGGCGAAGACGGGCTACCGCCACACGACTACCATCGGCTGCGCCAAGTTAGCCGCCGCATTTGCGCCAAAGCGAAGCGCTCTCCTACTTTGTGAGGAACCAGCCGGTCGCTACGCCGAGCGCGGCCAGAACCAGAACGCCGGCGACGATGAAAGCGACCTTCGACTTGCCTGGCTTCGTTTCGGCCGGCGCCGCGCTCCCCTTCTGTTCTACTGGCTGACTCCCGGTCTGTGGCCCGATCGAAACGGGAGTGGCCCCAGGCGGGCGGAACGTCATGACTGGCTGCGACCCAGTGACGCTCTTCGAACGTGGAGGCGGGTTTAGTGACGGCCCCATCGGCACGACGGCTGGCCTCGGAGCCTTCACGCTTTCGTCTTTCGACTCGAACCAACCCATCGTTGCTCCGGCGGGCGCGCTGTCGCGAACGTTTTCAATGGCCGTCTCGACCTCTTCATCGCCAGCAAACCAGTTGCTTGGGTCCACGAAGTCCGATGCATCGAGCGGCCGAGCGCCATCATCGGGACGCAGCGCAAACGACGTCGAAGGGTCGATCGGGACATTCGCGTCGCTCTCGAGCGACGTAAACCGCCCGAGCTCTTCTTGAATCATCCCGTCGATCATCATCGGCTGCGGCGGCACCGACTTCTGGCGCTCGAGCGCCGCTTTGACGAGGCTGGCGATGTCCCACGCCGTCACCTTCATCTGGTGGTGGAACAGATAGCTCGCCAGCGCGTCCCCAAACTCACTCGCACTTGGAAAACGATCGGCCGGATCTCTAGCAAGCGATTTGAGAATCACGGCTTCAAACTGCGGACCGACTTCTGGGTGAACGCCGACGAGGCTCGGAACGTCCGCATTCGATACTGCCTGGACCGTTTCGTAGTCGGTATCGCCGAGAAACAAACGCCGCCCGGCCAACATCTCCCAGATGCAGACCCCGAGCGCGAAGATGTCCGCCCGCTCGTCGACGTCCTGCCCGGTCGCCACCTCTGGCGACAAGTAGCTGAACTTCCCCTTCACGACGCCAGGGTCGGTGCGCTCGAGCTGCGTGCGGGCCTTGGCCAGACCGAAGTCGGTGACCTTCACCTCGCCCCGCTTGCTGATCAGAATGTTTGGCGGCGAAACGTCCCGGTGGACCAAATCCACCGGGTTCCCATCGTCGTCCAGGAGCTCATGGGCGTAGCTCAACCCGCGGCACGCCTCCAGCGCGATGTGAATCACGTCCTTCAATGGGAAGTGTTCGCCCTTGACCCGCAGCGTTTCCATGATCTTCTTCAGGTTCGTCCCGTCGACGAACTCCATCACGATGAAGAAGCTGTTGTCCGACTTCCCGATGTCGAAGACGCTGACGATGTTCGCGTGCGTGAGCCGCGCCCCGAGCCGCGCCTCATCGAGAAACATTCCAATGAAATTCGTGTGCGAGGCGAGGTGGGGCAGCACGCGCTTGATTGCGACGCGTTTCTTGAACCCCTGGACGCTCGTTGCTTCACCGAGGAAAACCTCGGCCATCCCCCCGGATTCAAGCTTTTCGAGCAGGTGATATCTCGGCTCGCTCATCCTCGCTCGTTCGCCCTCCCCTGAGGCGCTTTTCCATTGTCCTTTGCAGGCACTACCCCGGTCAAGGAACGGATGCCATTGACATGCCGCCCCTGCGGCGCTTGACTGCTCCCGTGCCCCGCTCTGCAAAGCCCCTCAGAATCGCCCCATCTGTTCTTTCGGCTGACTTTGGCCGTCTTGAGGCTGAAGTCCAGGCAGTCGAAGAGGCCGGCGCCGATTGGATCCACGTCGACGTCATGGACGGCCGATTCGTACCGAACATCACGATCGGTCCACTGGTGGTCAAGGCCATCCGCGCCGCGACCGAGCGCGTCGTCGATGTCCACCTCATGATCGTCGAACCCGAGAAATATGTTCAGTCGTTTGCCGATGCCGGCGCGGACATCATCACGGTCCACGCGGAGGCCTGCACGCATTTGCACCGAACACTTCAGCAGGTCCGCGCCCTCGGAAAGCGCGCAGGTGTGTCGCTCAACCCCCATACGCCTCCGGATTGCCTGCGCTACGTCCTGCCGGAGGTCGACTTGATCCTCGTGATGAGCGTCAACCCGGGCTTCGGCGGCCAGAGCTTCATCCCTTCCGCCAACGACAAGCTTGCCCAGATTCGCGCCATGATCGACGAGGCCGGTCTCGACATCGATCTCGAAGTCGACGGCGGCGTCAAGCCCGGTGTTGCGCGCCAAGTCGTAGAAGCGGGCGCGGACGTGATCGTCGCGGGGAGTGCAGTGTTCAACCACGACAGCTACGCGGCCGCCATCGAGGCGATCCGGAAGGACGCCGAGTGAACGAGGACCCCGGGCTGACTGCCGCACTGGTCGATTTCAAAGCGACCAAGCGCAAGCTTCGCAAGAGCCGGCTCGTCGTCGAAGACGGGCCACAAAAGGGAACCCGGCTCGACATTGCCAGTGAGCGGATGACCATCGGCCGAAGCGGCATCTGTGACCTCCAGCTCACCGACGATGGCGTGAGCGGCACGCATTGCGAGATCGTCGCCAAGGAGACGGGGTTCCTTCTGCAAGACCTCGGCTCGAAGAATGGCACCTGGGTTGCTGGCGTCCGTGTCGAAGAAGCATGGCTCGAACCAGGCATGCCCTTGAGGATCGGAAACACGGTCATCCGATTCGAGCACGCGTCTGGCACGATCGAGATCGACCTCAGCCGGCGTGAGAAGTTCTACGACCTCGTCGGACACGGCGTCCGAATGCGCGAGATTTTCGCGGTCCTCGAGAAGGTCGCCGCTTCCGATCTGACCGTGCTCGTTCGCGGGGAAACCGGGACTGGCAAGGAGCTCGTCGCTCGGGCCATCCATCGCGCTTCGAAACGCGCGCAGCGACCGCTCGTCGTTCAAGATTGCAGCGCGATTCCGGCCAATCTCATCGAGAGCATCCTGTTCGGCCACGAACGCGGCTCCTTCACCGGCGCCGCCGACCGCAAGCAAGGGTGTTTCGAAGTGGCCGACGGCGGCACGCTCTTCCTGGACGAGATCGGCGAGCTCGACATCAGCCTTCAGCCGAAGCTCTTGCGCGTCCTCGAAACCCGTGAGGTGCAGCGCGTTGGCGGCACGCGCATGATTCCCGTCGATGTGCGCGTCGTGGCTGCGACCAACCGCGACCTCCGCCAGATGGTCAACGACGGCACGTTCCGCGAAGACCTCTACTACCGCCTGAGCGTGGTCCATGTCGACTTGCCGCCGCTCCGCGAACGCCCCGATGACGTCCCCGCCCTCGCGCATCAGTTCCTCGAGGAGTCGGCCAAACGGGGTAACCACGGGGCGGATAGGCACTTCACGATTACGCGCGACGCGATGACGAAGCTCCAGGCCTACCCGTGGCCCGGCAATGTCCGCGAGCTCAAGAACACCATCGAGCGCGCCGTCTCGCTCGCCGATGGAACCGAGCTCGGGATGCACGACCTCATGCCCGCATCGCAGAAGACGCCGCCCGTGATTTTTCCAGGCGGCACGGCGGAGCATTTCGTTGACAACGAGATCCCGTTCAAAGACGCCAAGCAGAAGGTTGTCGACGCGTTCGAAGCCCAGTACCTGAAAGCCGTTCTCGACAAGCACGGCGACAACATCAGCCGCAGCGCGCGGGCTGCAGGCCTCACCCGCTACCACCTCCGCGAACTTGCGAAACGCTACGGTTTGCGCGGTGAAACCCAAGGCCCCGACGACGAAGATTGAGCCTTTACGGCCTCTGCCGCCTATCATGCAAAGCATGGCTGGGGTCGCGTTTCTGTTCATCGCAGCGGTTGCCTTTGCTTGGCCGCAACCGGTCGCCGCGGAGGCTGCCACAGGGCAGACCGCCGCTCCCTCACCATCGTGGGCTCGCTCGATCGAGGTCGTCGACGACGGCGCCCCCGTGATGCTCGGCCCCAGCAACGAGTCAGCTCGCCGAGGCACCGTGGGCGCAGGCACACGGCTCGGCTTCACCCGACGCGTCTTCGGCGAAGGCTGCTCGACGGGTGTCTGGTACCAAACCCGCGACCAGCTCTTCATTTGCGAGGCGCACGTCACGCCATCATCGGCGCCGCCCGGGCCCAAGGTCGACGAATGGGCCGACACAGGCTCGCGGTTACCTCAGCGCTACGCGTTCATCCGCTTTGACGGCACACGCGCGTATGCACACCCGAGCGACTACTTCAGGAACGACTACACCGAAGCGCTCGGAAAGAGCTTTGGTATCGTCGTCACCGGCGAGCAGGTGTACGAGGGCGTCGAGTTCGTCCGTACGCGGCGGCACCTGTGGGTCGAACGAGGGTCGGTCCACTTCGTCGACGGAAGCGCGTTTTCGGG